>JACPAW010000031.1 GCA_016180605.1 Candidatus Omnitrophota bacterium
GTCAGGAAATAGCTGCGCGGTATTTGAAAAGCTACCACGATGTGCTAGAACAGCTCGGTGTCCAACCCCCCGATGTAGAGCCCTTGGCGACGGAGCATGTCGTGCCTCAAATGACGGATCTTATCGCTAAACTGCTGTTCCAGGGAATTGCCTACGAAGCTGGGGGAGACGTTTATTTCTCGGTGCGAAAATTTGAAGCCTATGGGAAACTTTCCAATCGCAGTCCCGATGAGCTCTTAAGCGGGGCACGGGTTGAGCCTGGAGAACACAAGCAAGATCCTCTCGACTTTGCGCTTTGGAAAGCGGCAAAGCCGGGTGAGCCTTCCTGGCAAAGCCCATGGGGCTTTGGTAGGCCGGGTTGGCACATTGAGTGCTCGGCCATGAGTACGCATTACCTGGGTGATGGATTCGACATTCATGGAGGGGGAGTGGATTTGGTATTTCCGCATCACGAAAATGAAATTGCCCAAGCCCAGGCGGCAGGAAAATCCTTCGCTCGCTTTTGGATCCACAACGGTCTTCTAACTGTAAACAGCGAGAAGATGTCCAAATCCCTCGGTAACTTCGTGACGATGGAGGATGCTCTCAAGAGATGCGGTGGAGAGCCGGATGTGATGAAAATGTTTTTCCTGAGCGCACATTACCGCAGCCCAATCGATTATACGCCCTCCAACCTTCATGCTGCAGGACGACGATTCGATGCCTTTGATAGTTTTTGCATGCGTGTTCACAGCGAAGGATTTTTAAAACAACATCCTGCGTTAGGGAGTCAGAAGGTAGAATCAGATGAACGATCTCGATGGAGAGGTAAGTTCGCTCAGGCAATGGACGATGATTTAAATACACCTCAGGCATTATCGGTATTAGATCAATTAGTGAAGTATGGAAACCAATGTCTGCAACAGTATGAGAAACCACCTTTAGAGAGGTCCCAATTTCCTGAGTGGGATCGTCTTCCCATTGTGATCTGTGAGATCTATCATGTCCTGCTTGAGCTTGGCGGGGTGCTTGGTTTATTCAGCGATGTCCTACACGATTTATCTAAGGAGGAATTGGCCTTGCTCCAAGAACGAGAGGTGGCGCGTCGAATGAGAGATTTCAAAAGGGCAGATGATATCCGGCGGCAATTTGCTGATAAAGGGTTCATCATCGAAGACACCGTGCGTGGACCGATCGTACGAATCAAACGAGGTTGAGTTTTGAAGCGGGATAGATACGGTGCGTTTATTACTTTCGAAGGTCCGGAAGGTTCGGGGAAATCCACTCAGATACGTTGGTTGGCGAAAGCGTTACACCAACGCGGATTCTCCGTGGTATCATTGCGCGATCCCGGTTCTACAACACTCGGTCGCCGTCTTCGCCAGGCCTTGTTGCATAGCCAACAACCGCTGACACCGCTTCAGGAGGCACTCCTTTTTATTGGCGGACGTGTCGCATTGGTCAAGGAACGAATCATTCCAGAGCTACGCAAGGGAAAGGTAGTCCTATGCGATCGCTTTCACGATTCAACGTTAGCTTATCAGGGGTTTGGAGGCAGAATGAATATCGCTTGGCTGGATCGTCTGGGAAGACGGGCAATCGATGAACTCATGCCAGATTTAACCCTGATCCTGGATGTGCCCGCCGAGGTAGGATTGAGGCGACTCCGGCATGTCCCGGATCGAATGGAGAGGTATGGCCTTGCTTTTCATCGCCGCGTGCGGCGTGGATTCCACGATCTCTCCCATCAAGAACCCCATCGATTCGTTGTTATCGATGCGACTCAGCCGGCAAAGATCGTGCAAGAGAAAATCCGTTGCATCGTCAGCGAGCGTCTTGCCGGCTACTTTGCCACTTTGCAACGAAGCCGCTGATATGTGGAACGATATTCTCGGCCAAGAGTTACCGAAGCGAATCTTGCGGGCCCATCTGGCCAGCGAGGAGATACCGCATGCCTACCTTTTAGCCGGACCTGCGGGGGTAGGCAAGGCTCGGCTTGCGCGTGTGATGGCCCAGGCGCTTAATTGCACTTCTTTGGAGGAAAGGCCGTGCGGTGCTTGCATTTTCTGCCAGCAGATCATGAAGGAAGTGCACCCCGATGTGCATGTGTTGCAGGGAACCGGCGCTTCGGATCAAATCAAAATCGAGCAGATCCGCCAGCTCATCAGCCGCCTTAGCTTAAGACCCTACAGTGCGCGGTTCCAGGTTGCTATTTTGGAAGAAGCAGACCGGCTCACCGAGGAAGCATCGAACAGCCTTCTGAAGGTATTGGAAGAGCCCCCGGTCCACACACGCTTTATTTTAACCACGTCTCATTTCGTTCATTGCCTGCCGACGGTCGTATCCCGGTGTCAAATCGTATTCTGCCAGCCTTTGGGGCAAGCCACCATTGCGGAAATCGTCGCGAAAGAAGCCTCCCTTCGTGCGGCTGAAGCTCACTGGGTCGCGTCACTCAGCATGGGAAGCGCCTCAAAAGCCATTGCCTTAGCCAAACATTGGGACTCCTATCTTCTGAATGTAGGTCGCTTGACCGATGGAAGACTGCCGGTGTGGCTTAAAGACATTCCGGAAACGCGCGATGAGGTCAAGGAGCTTCTGGAAGCCATGTTGAATTGGCTTCGCGATGTCAGTATTGCGGCAAGCACGGAAAGAATTCCCTTGCTCCATGCAGGACATGCTAAAGCCTTGAAACGGCAGGCGCGAAAAGCGGATGTGGATCGTTGTCTGGAAGCGGTTTGGGAATTGGTGAATCTGCATGAGTCGCTTGCGCAATTCGTCAGCCCGCGCCTTGTGGCTACCATGGCTCGCGAGACCTGGTTATCCCTCGGAGTGGCCAGTGATAAACAATGAGTGATGAACGGAAAGTTCGGAGTTCGCCCGCCCCGGCTATAGCAAACGGCGGGCCGGGGGAATGCGGAGTGCGGAATTAAAATCAGATCTATGTTTGCTTTTCTATTCCGTACTCCGAACTCCGCGCTCCGTACTTGAATCAACTAGTTACTGACGATAATGAAAACAGTCTATCTGACGACGACATCGGGCACTCTTATACGACGATTGCGGCAGATTGCCTTGCCCGCTACCATCGTCTGGCAGGGCAGGCGACGTTTCTCTTGACGGGTACAGATGAGCATGGCCAGAAAATCGCTCAAGCGGCTGCGGCCAGTTCCAAACCTCCTCAGGTATTTGCGGATGAAGTCTCGGAGAAGTTCCGTGCGGCATGGAAACTTCTGAATATTTCCTACGATGATTTCATACGAACGACACAGCCCCGGCATGAAACGGCAGTCCGGGCTGTTTTAGAGAAGCTTCAAAGTCAGGGAAAGCTTAAGCGTGCCAGTTACAAGGGTTGGTACTGTATGCCCGATGAAACGTTTTGGACGGAAACCGAGCTAACCGCAGCCTCTGGTTTCGGAAGTGCCCCCTTATGTCCTACCTGCCAGCGCCCGGTTGAATCGACCGAGGAAGAGGGTTGGTATTTGCCGTTGCGGGCTTCCCAAGAGTGGCTTAAGGAATTTCTTAAGTCGCATCCTCAGTTCGTTCGGCCCGCCGGCCGCTTCAATGAACTCAAGAGCCTGCTGGAGAGCCCGCTTCCAGAGTACCTGTGTATTACGCGGCCTAAGAATCGAGTTAGCTGGGGGATTGAGGTGCCTTTTAGCAGCGAGCATGTAGTCTATGTCTGGTTCGATGCGCTTTTGAATTACATTACGGTTCCTGGATTTCCTCAAGATCCTCAGCGTTTCTCAAGCCTATGGCCTGCGGATGTCCATTTCATTGGAAAGGATATTTTGAGGCATCACGCGGTCTACTGGCCCATCATGCTCCATATGCTCGGATTTTCTGATGAACAAATGCCAAAAACGATCATGGCGCATGGCCATTGGAAGCTGTTCGAGCAGAAAATCTCCAAATCCTTGGGCAACATCATCGATCCTTATGTCGTCATCCATGAAGTCCTGCGCGGTCAGCCTTATGCTACGGATATCTATCGTTATTTCCTTCTTAGGGAGATTCCCTTTGGACAAGACGGCAATTTTTCCGATGAAGCGCTGCTGGCTCGCTTCAATGCCGAGCTGGCCAACGACTTGGGTAATCTAGTCAACCGTACGCTCTCGATGGTCCAGCGCTATTGCGAAGGCCGCTTGCCAGCCGTTTCTCTGCGGGAGTTGGATGCGGCTTCAAAGACGCTGGCCGATTCGGCTATTGCCTTGGCAGGGCAAGTCGGAGAGCATCTTAAGGGGTTGGAGTTTTCATTGGCACTCGAGGCCATTATGGAAACAGTCAGCAAGGCCAATCAATTTATTGAGGTCTCTGCTCCTTGGAGTGCTGCCAAGGCAGGGGATCAAAAGAAGGTGGAGCGGATATTGGGGGTTTTAGGTCAAGCAATCCGCATCATCAGCATCGTCTCGGAGCCGTTTATGCCTTCTGTGGCGGATGCCATATGGAAACAACTAGGATTTGCTCAGCGTCCTCGTCGGCTACAAGATGCCAGACAATGGGAAGAATTCGCTGAGCCTGTCCTGATCGGCAAACCATCGATTTTGTTTCCTCGGCAGGGTGAACTCTGATGTGGGCGCGTCGGCTTTTAAGAGGGAGAATATTCTATTTCGCGCTGCTTGGAACCGTTCTATTGCTCTACCTGGTTCCACAGCATCCGAAGTCCAGCGCCCCATCGCAGCAGACCCCTCAGGTCGAAACAGCGCCGCAACAACGAGCGAAATGGTGGCCCGCTCAGTTGGAAAAGGAGCAATTTACGAAACTCATCCAAGACGAGCCGCTCTTGGGGGGGGTGCTTTTTGGGCTCATGGGGTACATCGGGTTGATAGGGACAGCGGGGGTTGCCTTATCCTTATGGGATCTTATCCGTGGAAACTTGAAGCACTGGTTTCGATTTACGGGACCCAGCCTTCCTGGATGGTCATTCGGCGATCTATGGCGCACGACGGCTCTGACGATTGCCATCGTTGGCCTGATTCCGCTGATTCACATGCTAAGCCCTAGCGTCATGGTCGATGCGCATTTGTGGGGTGTGGTCTGGATGCTCATCCTGGATGGGTTTGTCGTGTTAGCCGTCGTTGTATTTGCTACGGGCAAGGAAGCTTCGCGCTTGAAGGTATTCGGACTGATGGGCTCGCGCTTGATTCCCTCGGTTTTAACGGGGTTGCGCAGTTATGTCACGTTGTTTCCTTGGATTTTTGCAGTACTCTTTACGGTGATCGAAATCATGCGTTGGAATGGCGTCTCCCCGCCTATGGAGCCGATTCAAGAGCTGGTTTTCGAGGAGAATCGGCCGTCGGTGCTCATTCTTACTGTTTTCTTGGCCTGTTTTCTGGGTCCTATCGCGGAGGAGCTATACTTTCGCGGGGTGGTATTTGCCAGCCTGCGCCGCTACACGTCGCATTTCTGGGCAGCACTCTTAAGCGGCAGCTTGTTTGCATTTCTGCATACGAACCTCGCTGGCTTCTTGCCCATTTTGATGCTGGGAATGCTGCTTGCCAATGTGTATGAACGAACCGGTTCTTTGTCGGGAGCGATTATCATCCACGTTTTGCATAACAGCTTCTTGATGGCCATGGGATTTCTGCTGCGCCGGTTCATGGCGTAAACTTGCGAGACACCAGACATCAGACATCGGACACCAGACTTCAGCAAAAGCAAAATTTCCTGTTCTGGTGTCTGAAGTCTGGAGTCTGATGTCTATTACGAGACATGCGGACGATTCAAAAGCTAGGAGAGGTGGGGCTGATCGAGAGAATGAAGCGTCGCTTGTCGCGCAGGCCAGGCGTCCTCGTTGGCATTGGCGATGACGCCGCTGTCTTGCGAACGCCGCGGGCAGGAAAGCTTCTTTTTGCAAGCGACATGATCGTAGAGGGAGTGCACTTCGATCGCTCCAAGACTCCTGCTGACTTAATCGGGTGGAAAGCGCTGGCCTGCAATGTCAGCGATATCGCGGTCATGGGAGGCAGCCCGCTGTGGGCCGTTGTTTCATTGGGGCTTCCACCGAAAACGCCCATTCATGTTGTCGATGAGATTTACCGGGGTTTGGAGCGCGGGGCTCGCCAATTTGATCTGTCCATCGTAGGCGGCGATACGGTTCGTGCCCCTTGCATCATCGTCGATGTCGCCATCATCGGGCAATTATGGAGGAAGAATCCCATTTTGCGCAGCGGGGCGCGTTTGGGCGATGACCTATACGTGACGGGCACGCTCGGCGGTTCTTATGCCAGCGGGCATCATGCGCGTTTTATTCCGCGGCTTAAAGAAGCGCAATCCTTGCTGCGAAAAGTTTCGATTCATGCGATGATGGATCTTTCCGACGGGCTGGCGCTAGATTTGTGGCAAATGAGCTATGCCAGTGAAAGGGTCCTTCGCGTGGAGGCTTCTCGCGTGCCGGTTGCTCGAACAGCACAGGGGTTGTCGGAGGCGCTTCATGGGGGGGAGGATTTCGAGCTGCTCTTTGCTGCTGCTGCTGACGATAGTAAACGAGTGCCCAAGCAGCTTAAGGCTTGCCCGGTGACTAAAATCGGCTGGGTGGTAAAGAAGGGAATCGGGGTTGAGCTGGAGTATCCGGATGGCCGTGTGGAGAAGCTGAAACCTCGTGGTTTTAGACATTTCTAATGCCCCGTCCAAAATCAAAAATCCAAAATCCAAAATTGGCAGAAGCGAATCGAGAGGCAATTGAATTCCTCAGCGGTTCCGTTGAAGAAACGCAGAAAATGGGTGAGCAGCTGGGTCGTCAATTACAAGCAGGGGATACGGTTGCCTTATTCGGCGAGTTGGGCAGTGGCAAGACCACCCTGATCCAGGGAATCGCTCGAGGCTTAGGACGCGATCCAGAGAGCATCAAGAGCCCCACCTTCGTGCTGATGCGCGAATATCCAGGAGATGTGCCGCTGGTGCACTTGGATGGCTATCGGTTGACCGGTCCTGCTGTCGTAGCCGGGCTGGATTTGGAACTTTTGTTTTCCCCTGAAAAAATCACCCTCATCGAGTGGGCGGAACGCTGCGAGGGATTATTGCCACAGGAGTACCTTAAGTTGAGACTGCAGCACGTCAGTACCAATCGTCGTAAAATTACCGTTACCCCTTATGGATATGAAAAGCGAGAATTTGTTTCTGGCGATTGAAACCGCAACGCGGCAGTTCGGAGTTGCCGCATTCAACGGGAATGAAGTGTTGTCTTCCGTTGAGCTTCTAGCGAACTATCCCCATGCCGCAGAGCTTCCGGGAGCGGTTGAGCGTGTGCTGAAGGAAACCAAAACAGAATTAAAAGATCTTAAGGCTGTCATCGTGGATATCGGTCCGGGTTCTTTCACCGGGTTAAGAATCGGCTTGGCTTTTGCCAAGGCGCTGGTTTTCCCCCACAAGCTGCCTCTGATTGGGATTTCTTCCTTGGATGTGCTAGCGGCAGGCCTTCCGGCGAGAGGCGATTTTGTCTGCCCGCTGCTAGATGCAAAACAGAAAAACATCTATGGGGCTTGTTACAAAATAGAAGAAGGCAAGCCTGTTCGGCAGGGGGACTATTTTTTGGGAAAAATCGAAGAGTTTCTCAGTGGTCTTAAGCAGGATGCGATCTTCCTCGGAGATGGAAGCCAGCTTTATCGGGAGCAAATCTTGAGTGTTTTTCCCAAAGCCCGATGGGCTCTGCCTGAGTTTTTCTATCCGCGTTCCGCAACACTGGCTCGGTTGGGGGTTGAGCGTTTTCATTCGGGGCAGCGCGATGATCCGGCAACGCTGGTTCCCCTCTATCTATATCCTTTAGATTGCTCTATCCGCGGCCCGGACCGTCCCACCGCCGTCCTCAAACCAACGTAAACGCGTTAACGCGTGAACGCGTTTACGCGTACACCACTGTCGTGTTATAATCGTTTGTTTTAACGAGGGGATTCCTAAATGTCCAAGATGAAGGGTGCCCAGATTCTGGTGGAGATGCTCCGCCGGGAAGGGGTGGACATCGTTTTCGGAATTCCAGGCGGTGTAAACCTGCCTACCTTCGATGCGTTGCATCAGTCCCCGATTAAAGTCATTTTGACGGTGCATGAGCAAGGGGCAGCCCACATGGCCGACGGTTACGCTCGGGCTACCGGCAAAGTCGGCGTGTGCCTGGCCACTTCCGGACCTGGAGCGACGAATCTTGTCACTGGAATTGCCACCGCTTTCATGGATTCCATTCCCATGGTGGCTTTGACGGGACAGGTGCGGACATCGGTCATCGGAAACGATGCGTTTCAAGAAGTGGATACGATCGGTATCACCCGACCCATCACGAAACATAGCTATCTCATTAAAGACGTGCAGGACTTAGCCCGCAGTGTGCGAGAGGCATTCTATATCGCCAGGACCGGACGCCCGGGTCCGGTGCTGATTGATCTGCCGGTTGATTCGACGATCAACGAAACCGACTTTACCTATCCGGAAAAAATAGAAATCCGCGGCTACCGTCCTCAAGCGGCACCGGCGCCTTCTCAGGAACAAATTCAAAAGGCGGCTGAAGCGATTACCCAAAGCAAGCGGCCGATCCTCTATGTAGGAGCCGGAGTCATCCATGCATCGGCGGCGGTTGAGTTGGCGGATTTTGCGAGGAAAAACCAGATTCCTGTGACGACGAGTCTTTTGGGATTGGGCAGCTTCCCAGAGACCGACGGCTTAAGCCTGGGGATGCTGGGCATGCACGGGTTTGAATACACCAATTTGGCTGTTGCTCAATGCGATCTTTTAATCGGGGTAGGCGCACGCTTCGATGACCGGGTGACGGGCAAGCCGGATGCGTTTGCCAGAAACGCCACAAAAATCCATATAGACGTGGACCCTTCCTCGATCAATAAAACCGTGCTGGTGGATATTCCCATCGTGGGAGATGTCAAGGAAGTGCTCCAAAAACTTAGCCGGATAGTTAAGGCACCCGATACCCAATCGTGGCTTCGGGAAATCAAGCAAATGCGCAGCAAATACCCGCTGACGTACCGGGAAAAGGAAAAACCACTTCCTCAATTTATCGTGCAGCAGATTTCAGAGGCTACGAAGGGTAATGCCATTATCGCCACAGGGGTAGGCCAGCACCAAATGTGGGCCGCTCAGTATTACCAGTTCAATCATCCGCGTTCATTGATTACGAGCGGAGGACTTGGCACAATGGGCTTTGGCTTTCCGGCGGCTATCGGCGCCCAATTTGGCTCTCCAAAGTCCATCGTGTGGGATATTGACGGAGACGGCAGCTTCCACATGACCTGTCAGGAGCTGGCTACCGCGGCACGACATAAGCTTCCGATTAAGGTCGCCATTATGAACAACGGTTATCATGGCATGGTGCGCCAGTGGCAGGATCTTTTCTACGAAAGCCGGTATGCCCAGTGCGTATTGAACCCCGTTGATTTTGTGAAATTAGCCGAAGCCAACGGTTGCGTGGGCATCCGGGTGGATGAGAAAAAACAAGTCCGCCCGGCCATTGACCGCGCGATGAAGGTGGATGACCGACCCACCATCATTGAGTTTATGGTAGAACAGAAGGAAGACTGTTGGCCCATGATTGCGCCAGGCAAGGCCCATGACCAGATGTTAGGGACCTTTGAGAACTTAAAGCAAGCTGGTGGAGTCCCGCAGCATCGGCGCCATGAACCGGAAGAGGAAGCAAAGCTGAGTTTAGGGTGAAAACAAATGGGAATTTATAGTTTTGGGACATGGGCCATGAGACATGGGACAAAAAAATCACGACATGGCCCACGCCCCATGTCCCAAGAGCTTCGTATCGCTCATGTGGCCCCTGTCCCAAAAGTTGAAAATCGAGTGTTTGCACAATGAGTGAGAAATACACACTTTCCTGTTTGGTGGAGAACCATTTCGGGGTCCTGGTACGCATTGCAGGGCTTATCAGTGCCCGCGGTTTCAACATCGACTCTCTTACCGTCAGCACAACGGAAGATCCGACGATTTCGCGGATGACGATCGTCGTGGATGCGGATGCGGTGAAACTGGAGCAGGTCAAGCATCAACTGGGTCGTTTAATCGATGTGATCGAAGTGCAACAACTGACGGAAGGAAATTTCATCGACCGCGAACTGCTGCTGGCACGGGTTAAGGCAAACGGCAAATCAGAAGCGGAGCTAGCACAGATTGCGGAACGCTACGGGGCCAAGCTTGCCCACGCTTCCAGCCATGCGGTCGTCATCGAGGCAATCGGCGATACCAAAGCCATGGATCGGTTGGTTGAGCAGTTGCGCCCTCTTGGTATTACCCAATTGGTGCGTACCGGCCGCATCGCCCTCGAAAAACAATAAAACAGCTCGTCAGCTCTTCGGCAATCAGCAGTCAGTAAAAGCAAACAAAATGTGGAGAAGTGAATGGGGAAAGTTCAAGGTTCTTGTCTTCTGTTTTTGTTACTGCTGACAAGCTTACTGCTGACGAGCCAATACGTTGTTTTTCGCTGGTAAATGGTTCCATGGCCCATCGCTTTCTTGAGCCTGGCCTACGCGGTCCTCGCG
>JACPAW010000032.1 GCA_016180605.1 Candidatus Omnitrophota bacterium
TTACCACCTGATGATTGCCAATCAAGTAGCACAGGCTGGAGGTCCTATTGCTTATGAATGGTGGGAATTTGCCCCAGAGGGAAGGCCGCATCTGTATCCTCCTTTGCTGCACGTGCTCCTGGCTGCAGGAATAAAACTAGGATTAAGTCCCCTGACCGTCATTCGCCTGGCTAGCACCGTGCTATTACCCACCTTGTTGGTGAGCATATGGGCTGTGGTCCGAAGGTTATTTGGATCGTTAACCGCTTTATGCTGTCTTTGGATGGCAATGGTTCCGTTCTCATTCCATCTGCATAGCACAATCACCCTTGCAGCGACTTTGGGAATGATCCTGCTTCTTTGGATGATGGTTGCCTTGGAGTCAAATCGTTGGTTTTCAGCAGGCTTATTGTTAGCACTCTTAAGCTACACCCATTTGGGGATTCCGATTGTGGCGTTAACCTTAATGGCGGTGATGGCAGTTATCAGGAGTCAAACTCGCAAAACGATTTTTAAGGCCTTCTGGGGTTTATTCTTGGTCCTGCCCTGGGGCATGCACCTTTGGAATCACCGGGAAGTTTTCCATGTAGTACCTAGAATGGAAAATGAAATGTTGGAGCTTGTCCCTATTATTTTGGTATTCAGCGCGATTGGATTTTGGCATTGCTGTAAGCAGCGTGGAAGCCATCTGTGGTTATTGGCGATGCTCGCTGGCTTTTTATGGTTTTCCAAGCATCACGCTTTTCGCTGGCTCAGTGGAGAGGGAATGCTGCCGATTATTTTACTAGCCGGGGTCGGGATGTGTGCTGTGGCTCAACCAGTCAGAAGGCATGCCTTGTGGGTTACCGGGTTTCTTTTCGCAATTTCTATCGTACTGCCGACACGCATTCAGACTCCTAAGGGTTGGCAGTGGCGCTGGCAGGACACGGCTGCCTGGCATTTGCTCCATGCGCCGGGCACCGTATCTAAAGCACTCGATGCGAGCTTTACGACTCATTTGACAGAGCACTTAGCGCAAACAACCGCTTCTCTGACACAACCGGATGAAATCCTCTGGTCTAATTTCTCCTATGCAATGGGTTCCATCGCTGCTTTAGCCAAGCGGCCCATGTCTTCTGCTATGCTCAATGAAGTGGCACCGGCGACATTCAGGGATCCGATTCAGGCAGCACATTTGATTATTTGGTTCAAGGTGGACGAACGCTTGCCTGGCAGCCTTCCTTCGTCTATTTTAAAGTCCTACTCTCTGACACGCGTTGCCGAGGATGATTTAGCCATCCTTTATCGCCAGCAGGGTCAAAGACTACGGGCGCATTTTCCACAAGCCGTTCTGCCTCTTGGTGTTATCCTTGGATTTCTCGGCGCTGCTTTAGGTTTCATTGGACAGGACCTCTTAAGATCCGGAAAGAATGCCGTAAGTAAGCTATAATAGATGGTTTATGATGACAACGAATAGGGGATAGGGTATGGGGAATGTGAAGGAAATTTTTATCAGCGTGGATCCACAGGAAAGCCGTGTTGCTTTAACCGAGCAAAAACGGCTCGAGGAATATTATGTCGAGCGTTCTTCCGATACGCGAATGGTCGGAAGCATCTATAAGGGCAAGGTCACTTCGGTGGTTCCGGGTATCGGAGCTGCTTTCGTGGATATCGGCCTTGGGAAAAACGGTTTTCTTTACGTAGCCGATATTATTGAGCCCAAACCGGAAGAAGAAGCGATTTTGGAAGAGGGAGAGTCGCCCGCAAAAGAAAATACTCGAGAGGAACAACGTCACCGGCGCTCCAAAATCGAAGAGCTGGTCAAAGTGAATCAGGAGATCCTTGTCCAAGTCGTCAAGGAGCCCTTCGGAACCAAAGGGGCGCGCCTGACGACTCACTTGAGCCTTCCGGGTCGTACGATGGTTCTTATGTGCAATGACTCGCGGCTTGGAGTTTCCAAGAAGATTGAAGACGTGCAGGAGCGCAGCCGGCTTCGGGCTATCTTGAGTAAGCTGAGATTCTCGGATGAAGCGGGTTTGATTATCCGTACCGCAGGCGCAGGAAAAGGCGAGAAAGAATTTGCGCGCGATGTGCGCTATTTATCTCGGGTCTATCAGCACACCAAGCGGGTTGCCTCAAGAGCAAAAGCACCCGCATGCGTCTACCAGGAATACGAGCTTGCCCAGCGGGTGATTCGAGATTCTTATACGGAAGACATGAACCGGATCGTAGTGGATGACAAGGCTGCCTTTCATAGGCTGCGGCGCTTTTTGCAGCTGCTCATTCCGGGAGTCAAAGTTCGTTTGGAGCTCTACCGGGCAGAGGAACCCTTGTTCGAGCGGGAAGGCTTGGAAGATCAGGTCGCAGCCCTCTTTGACCCGCGAGTGGAGCTGCCTTCCGGGGGCTCTATCGTGGTGGAGCCGACCGAGGGAATGGTAGCCATCGACGTCAACACCGCCAAGTTTACCGGGCGCCGGAACCTGGAGGAAACGGCTTTCCAGGTGGACAAGGAAGCGGCGGTTGAGGTGGCCCGGCAGTTGCGTTTGCGGGATATCGGCGGAATCGTGGTGATCGATTTCATCGATTTAGATCTGCCATCGCACCGGCGAGAACTGGTTAAAACGCTTGAAACGGCACTCGGACGGGATCGCGCAAAGACCAACCTGGTTTCTTTCTCTGAAATCTGCGTGGCCGAGCTGACCCGGCAGCGGATGCGCCAGTCCGTTCAAACCTTTAGCCGCCAGCCTTGTCCGTACTGCAGTGGCCGGGGAGTGGTGAAAACAGCTCTGACCATGTCCATCGATGCCCTCCGGCAACTGCGCAGGGCCATCAAGACCACTTCCAGCAAAACCCTGGAACTCTTAGTTCACCCCCAGGTGGCGATTCGGTTATTGCAGGAAGATCGCCCGAGCCTGAGCGCTTTGGAGTCGCAATACCGAGTCAAGATCCTCGTACTTTCAGACCCGAGCCTGCATGTAGAACAGGTAAAGATTCAGGCATCCGGTTGACCCCAGGGCCAATGTCGGCTATGCTATAGGGCGTTGTTTTGCCTCGAAAATCCTAGGAGAATCCATGTACGCAATCATTGAGCTTGGGGGACGTCAGTGGACGGTAAAACCGGGTACCCAGCTTTTGATCAACCGGTTGACCGGTGAAACGGGAGCCCAGCATACCATCAATCGGGTTTTGCTTGCCCAGGATGGTCAAAAAACTCAGATAGGCAAGCCTTATCTTGAAAACGCAAAAGTCATCTGCGAAGTACTCAGTCATGAGCAGGGCTCGAAGGTCATCACTTACCGTTATCGCCGCAGGGAGAACTGGCGCAAGACCGTGGGTCACCGCCAGCCCATTACCCGGCTGCTGGTCAAAGAGATCCATGTCGGGAATGCTTCAGCAACCATCGAGCCTCCGACACGAACAGCAGCTCCTACGAAACCCGAAAAACCAAAGGCCGCTGTCCCCAAAACGAGCCATGCGTCTGCCTTGACGAAGAAAACGCCAGCTGCGCGAAGCGTTAAAACAAAGACCAAAAGCCCTAGCAAATCGAAATAAGGAGTCCCACCTGATTTGCTTCGCAAATCATACCGGTGGGACTGAGAAGAGTCCCACCTGATTAGCGAAGCAAATCATACCGGTGGGACTAAAAGGAGCCCTAATGGCACATAAAGTAGGAGCCGGCTCGACTAAAAACGGCCGAGATAGCCGCTCGAAACGCCTTGGAATCAAGCGATATGAAGGCCAGTGGGTCTCGGCAGGCACCATATTGGTCCGACAGCGAGGAAGCCCTTTTAGAGCCGGATGGTATGTCGGAACCGGCACGGACTGGACCTTGTACGCCAAGGTAGATGGCATTGTCCGATTCTTGAAGCCGCGGGTTGTCAGCATTGAACCTCGCAGCACTCTCAGTGCTCTCAGTTAACCGTTTTCCGCGCAGCCAACCATGTGGTTCGTTGATCAGGTCCAGATCAACGTCCAAGGTGGAGACGGCGGGCGCGGTTGCTCAGCGTTTGCACAACCACCGTACACACGCTACCCTTATCCCGATGGTGGGGATGGAGGCGATGGCGGGGATGTAACCCTTCAGGCGGATGCTAACGTTGCGACTCTCCTCGACTTCCACTTCCGGCATGAATTCGTCGCTGGCCGCGGCGGCCATGGTGGCGGCAACAAAAAAGCGGGTAAGCAGGGAGAGGATATTGTCATCCGGGTGCCTGCGGGAACGGTGGCCCGAGATGCCGAAAGCGGGTTGATCCTGCGAGACTTGGCTAGCCCTGGCGAAGCAGTGGTCATCGTTAAAGGGGGACGAGGCGGCCTAGGAAACGCGACAGTTCCCGAAGCGCAAGAGGGCCAACCAGGTGAGTTTCGATGCCTGAGACTTGAGCTTAAGCTCATCGCCGATGTCGGATTAATCGGGCTACCCAACGCTGGAAAATCCTCCCTTCTTGCCCGTATTTCCACAGCCCGGCCTAAAATTGCATCCTATCCCTTCACCACGCGATATCCGGTTTTAGGTGTCGTTTCGTTGCCAGGCGGGGATTCCTTCGTTGCCTGTGACATTCCTGGGCTCATTGAAGGAGCCCATACGGGAAAAGGGCTGGGTTTTCAGTTTTTGCGGCACATCGAACGGACCCGAGTGGTGGTGCACGTAATCGATATGGCAGCGGTAGATGGCTGCGATCCGCTCAGCGCCTATGGGCAAATCAATCAGGAGCTTGCGGCTTATAGCCCCGATCTGGCACAAAAGCCACAGCTTATAGCAGCCAATAAGATGGACCTTACAGAGGCGCAAGCCAACCTGGATCATTTTCGGAAAAGCTTAGGAAGCAAGCAGCCGATTTGGCCGATTTCTTGTGCAACGGGCGAGGGAATTCAGGATTTGGTGTTGGCAGCCTCGTTAGCAATCAGCAGTAAGCAATAAGCTGTAAGAGCCCCTAACATAATGAGCACACGGCCGCGTTGCGGATGCCAAGCGGCCAGATTCAAGGAACGACGACGCAGGCGTACTGGAATCCAGTACGCCAAGGAGGAGTGACGCAGAAGATGGCCGCTTGCCACCGCAACCAATCGTTTAACAATGGGCTGGGCGGACTGGCTTCGCCGCCCTTCGTTGCTCGTCGCTTGCGTACTCGTCTTCGAGTACGCGGCACTCCTCGCGCCTCGGGCGGCTCGCCATTGCGCCCAGCGCGGCCATGCGATCATTATGTTAGGGGCTCTAAGTAACAGATTTTTAAGCATACTGCTGACGAGCAGACGAGCAGACGAGCTGACCGATGACTGAGCGTTGGAAAACGATTAGCCGCTGGGTGGTCAAAGTCGGAAGCAGCGTATTGACGAACCCTTCAGGAAAATTGCTCACGGAACGGATTGAGCATTTAGCTAATCAGGTTTCTTCGGCTCACGACTTGCGCCATCAAGCAGTCATTGTCTCTTCCGGAGCGGTTGCTTGCGGCATGGCCAAACTCCGGTTATCCAAGCGCCCCACATCACTGGCCCAGTTGCAAGCGTGTGCTGCAATCGGGCAAGGGGAGCTCATGTCGCTTTACACCTCGATCTTTGCCGCAAGAGGACTTCTGACCGCTCAAGTGTTGTTAACCCAGGATGACCTCTCCAATCGCACGCGATTCCGCAATGCCAAGCAGACGCTTTTAACTTTAATGCACCGGCGCGTCATTCCTATCGTGAATGAAAATGATACCGTTTCGGTTGAGGAGATTACTTTCGGAGATAATGATCGGCTGGCTGCTTTGGTAGCTGCCGCTATCGATGCCGAACTTCTGATTATCCTCTCCGACGTGGATGGTTTTCTCATTGACGGCAAACCGCTTGACCGGGTGCAGTCCCTCTCAAGCCTCAAGGCTGCCCTGCAAGACGATTCGGATCGGCCCACCACAAAAGGCGGAATGGCTTCTAAGCTGGAAGCGGCAAAAATCGTGGCACGTAGCGGCATTCCTCTTGTCATTGCAAATGGAAACCGGTCAGGAACGTTGACCGATGTGCTCAAGGGTCTGCCTACCGGCACCTTATTCGTTCCGGATACCAAACGGCTAGGACAGCGCAAATGGTGGGCGGCTTTCGCGTTGCGTCAGCCTAAAGGAAGGCTCATCGTGGATGCCGGTGCGGCACGAGCGATTACCGAGCAAGGAAAAAGCCTCCTTGCTTCTGGAATCATTTCCGTCCAGGGACAATTTGAGGCCGGTACCTCGGTTGTGGTCGTGGGTGTATCGGGAGTTGAGCTTGGCAGGGGTCTTTGCCGGTTTTCTTCTGCAGAAATTTCACGGGTCCTGGGAATGAAGACGAGCGAAGTGGCTAAAGTGCTCGGTAGTTCCCGCGCGCATGAAGCGATCCACCGGGACAATCTCGTGCTTGCCTGTGAACTCTAGGGGTGGCTCCAGGTCAAACCATGATGGATGAAGCGCTTAAATCCTCAATTGTCGAAAGGGTTAAGAAAGCTAAGGCGGCTTCGCGTTTACTTGCTTTGGCAAGCCGCAGCCAGAAGGATGCGGCCTTATCCGCGATGGCGAATCAGCTTCGACAATCCCGTGCCGGTATCCTCCATGCAAACGCAGAAGATGTGAAGGCAGCCCGTCAAGGGAGGCTTAGTGAAGCGCTCATCGATCGTCTGACTCTTACCGAGAAGCGTTTTGAAGAAATGATCCACTCCGTAGAGGAAGTGGCCAAGCTTGCGGATCCGATCGGTGAAGTCATTCAGTCGCGGAAGCGGCCAAACGGCCTGGAAATCCGAAAGGTTCGAGTGCCCTTGGGAGTCATTGGGATTATTTATGAGTCCAGGCCAAACGTGACCAGCGATTGCGCCGCTCTATGCCTTAAAAGCGGCAACGCCGTTATTCTTCGCGGGGGTGCTGAATCGTTCCGGTCCAATGAAGCCATCGCTTTGGCGTTAAGGCAGGGAATACGCGCTACCCAGCTTCCCGAGGATATCGTCACGACAGTACCCACTGACGAGCGGGCTGCGATCGATATTTTGCTGGGACTCGATTCCTACATCGACGTGATCATTCCTCGAGGCGGGGAAGCGCTGATTCGAAAAATCGCCGAGACTTCGCGCATCCCCGTCATCAAACACGCAAAAGGAGTCTGCCACATCTACGTCGATGCCGCAGCCGATCTAAGCATGGCAAAGCGCATTGCCTTTAACGCCAAGTGTCAAAGGCCAGCCACGTGCAACGCCATGGAAACTCTCTTGGTTCATCAAGACATCGCCGCGGTCTTTTTGCCTGCCATGGTGCGGCAATTCCAAGAAGCTAAGGTAGAAGTTCGAGGCTGTCCGGTAACACAAAAACTGGTTAGCGGTGTTAAAGCCGCAACGGAAGAGGACTGGTTTGCGGAATATTTGGATCTGATCCTTTCCATAAAAGTCGTTTCCTCTTTGGAGGAGGCGGTAGCACACATCGGCCGATATGGCTCGGCTCACTCGGATGCCATCGTGACTGAGGATGCGGCATCTGCCCAACGCTTCGTGCAAACGGTTGATTCCGCGGCCGTTTACGTCAATGCTTCCACGCGGTTTACCGATGGCTACCAGTTTGGTTTGGGGGCTGAGATTGGAATCAGCACGGATCGATTGCATGCTCGGGGTCCCATGGGTTTAGAGGAGCTGACCACGTACAAGTA
>JACPAW010000033.1 GCA_016180605.1 Candidatus Omnitrophota bacterium
GGATTCCTGGTTAGCGCGTATGCGGGTACTGGTTCAATCCACGCACGGCCCAGGGATCATGCCGGATCGCGGACAGTTTGCCGGGCTTTTTAAGATGAGCGCTGTGGGCATGCGTCGTCCTATTCTGGTGGCTTCTACGGACGGAGTAGGGACCAAGCTAAAGGTGGCCCAGCTGGTCGGCTTGCATGAGTCGATTGGCATCGATGCTGTTGCCATGAATGTGAACGACATCCTAGTCTATGGAGCCAAGCCCTTATTTTTTCTGGACTATCTGGCGGTAGGACACCTTCAACCGGCTCTGATGAGCCAGCTTTTACGTGGCATTGTCCGTGGCTGCCGGCAAAGCGGCTGTGTGCTGCTTGGCGGGGAGACGGCCGAAATGCCAGGGGTTTATTCTAAAGGAGAGTATGATATTGCCGGCTTTTGCGTGGGGGCGGTGGAGCAGGAAAAACTTCTCGATGGAAAAAAAGTGCGTGCCGGGGATGTGTTCATAGGGCTTGCTTCAAACGGCGTTCATGCCAACGGCTTTTCTTTGGTGCGACGTGCCCTCACACGGACACAGTTGAAATCCTATTCGCGGCAACTGCTGGCTCCGACGAGAATCTACGTGCAGCCAATCCTTAAGGCACTACGCACGATTCCCATTCGCGCCATGGCGCACATTACCGGCGGGGGGCTCTCTCGGCGGCTTCCCAGCTTGGTTAAGGCAACCCCGGGTCTTGCCGTGCGGCTTTTGAAAGAAAGTTGGCGAGTCCCCTCTATTTTCCAGGTGATTCAAGCAGCCGGCGGAATTTCTTGGGAAGAGATGATGGCTACCTTCAATATGGGAATCGGGATGGCTTTGGTTTGCCCTCCGAAAGAGAGTTCCCGCTTGGTGCGTGCGATGGGACACGATCGTATTGCCGCCTGGCCGATTGCAACGATTGAACGGGAGGTTTGAAGGATGCGGGTGTTGGTGGTAGGATCGGGTGGGCGGGAGCATGCCCTTATCTGGAAGTTGAGCCAGTCGCCGGAGGTGTCACAGATTTTTTGTGCCCCTGGAAACGGCGGCATTGAGACCATAGCTGAAATCGTGGACATCGGGGCTGAAGATGTCGAAGCATTGGCGGAATTTGTGGACATCGGTGCTGAAGATGTCGAGGCATTGGCGGAATTTGCCGAAAGCCGGGACATCGATCTGACAGTAGTAGGACCGGAAGCAGCACTTGCAAAAGGCATCGTGGATCTTTTTGAGAAACGCGGACTGCGTATTTTCGGACCCACGAAAGCTGCAGCACGCTTGGAATCCAGCAAAGCGTTTGCGAAGAACATCATGAAAAAGCATCACATTCCGACGGCGCAATTCTCCGTCTTTGATGATCCTCAGGCCGCCCGCGCTTATGTGCGCCAGCTAGGAGTCCCCATCGTCATTAAAGCGGATGGGCTCTGCGGGGGAAAGGGAACCATCGTCGCCCACACGCTCAGCGAGGCACTGGGTGCTATCGACCTTCTCATGGAGGATCGGATTTTCAAACAAGCCGGGGAGCGGGTCATCATCGAGGAGCGCTTAGTGGGAGAAGAGGTTTCCGTCATCGTGGTGACCGATGGGGTGACCGCACTGCCGTTGCTGGCCGCGCAAGACCACAAACGGCTCTTGGACCAGGATCGCGGCCCAAATACCGGAGGAATGGGAGCCTATGCCCCGGCTCCCTGCATGAGTGCCGAGTTGGCACCTCTGGTCATGGAGCAGGTCATTCTTCCTACGATACATGCCATGGCGAATGAGGGCTGGCCCCTGAAAGGAGTTTTGTACGCGGGGCTGATGCTGACCAGTGACGGCCCGAAAGTGCTGGAATACAATGTTCGTTTTGGCGATCCGGAACTCCAAGCGATCTTGCCTTTGATGAAGAGCGACTTGGTACCCATCCTGGATGATGCCACTGAAGGCAGGCTCTCCAATGTTTCTTGTGAATGGCGCGCAGGCAGCTGTGCCTGTGTGGTGCTGGCTGCCGGGGGCTACCCGGGTGACTATGCCATTGGTAAGGAAATACAAGGGACTGAGCGGTTGGCGGATCAGAAAGACGCGTTCTTGTTCCACGCAGGAACCAAGCGCGACCGCGGGCGATTAGTCAGCTGGGGAGGACGCGTGCTGAATGTCGTAGGCGTAGGAGCAGACTTGGAAGCAGCGCTGAAGCGTGCCTACAATGCAATTAGCGAGATCCATTTTGATGGAATGATCTACCGCAAAGACATTGGCTTCAGGGCGCTGAAAGGGCCTGTCGCAAAAGCGTAGAAGGGGGGTTCTAAAGAGAGAAAGGGCATATCATGAAAGACGCTGCCGTTGTGGGAATTTTAATGGGTTCGGATTCCGATTGGCCAGTCATGGAACAGGCAGCCAAAACACTGCAGTCCTTTGGCGTGGCGTGGGAGGCGCACGTGCTTTCGGCGCACCGCAGCCCGCAGCTCGTTCGCCGCTATGCCTCAAACGCGGCTTCCAAGGGAATTAAAGTGATCCTTGCAGGAGCCGGTGGTGCCGCACACCTTGCAGGAGTCGTAGCGGCGCACACGATTCTTCCTGTGATTGGGGTTCCCATTGAAAGCAAAAACCTTAAGGGATTAGACAGCCTGCTTTCTACCGTTCAGATGCCCAAAGGAGTACCGGTGGCAACGGTTGCCATCGATAACGCCACCAACGCCGCTATTCTTGCCGTCCAATGCTTGGCCTTAAGCCAGCCGGCCCTACAGCGTTCTTTAACGGTCTATAAGCGCAAGCTCTCTTTAGCGACACAAACGGCGGACCGTAAGCTCTCCCGCTCTGCATGAGCCCTCTTCCACGGATTCTGACGGTGTTTGGAAAATCGCCTGATTCTCAGGCAATCGCCGAGGCTGCCAAGGTTCTTCGTTCCGGAGGCATCGTGGTTTTTCCAACCGAGACGGTTTACGGATTGGGAGTGGATGCGAATAACCCGGTGGCGGTCGAGCGGCTCAATCGATTAAAAGGCCGCCCTCCCGAGAAGCCTTATTCCTTGCATATTTTCCAAGTCGAACAAATGCGGCCGTTTGTCACGCAGGTGCCATCGGTTGCGGCTAAGCTCATGGAGCGGTTCTGGCCAGGGCCGTTGACGATTGTGCTGTCGGGTAGTGCCGGAAAAACGGTAGGCTTTCGCCTTCCGGACCATCCCATTGCCCGGGCGTTTTTAATGGCCTGCGCTATACCGGTAGCGGCACCCAGCGCTAACCGCTCCGGAGGAAAACCGCCAACCGATGTCACGGAAGTGCTGGCCTCTCTCGATGGGGAAGTGGATTGCGTGCTCGATGGGGGTCCGACCCGATTGGGGCGGGAATCTACGGTCGTTGAAGTCTTGCCAGATGGCCATCTTAAGATTCACCGTGAGGGATACATCTGCCGCCGGGATTTGCTCGCTGCCGTAGGACAGAATCCAGACCAAGAAGAGTAGGATGAATATCAAACGGGTCTTATTCGTTTGCACCGGCAATAGCTGCCGCAGTGTCATGGCTCAGCAATGGCTGGAGCACCTTTTGAAGCAGGCGGATAAAGGGACAATCGCGGTGGAATCAGCGGGTGTCTTTGCGATTGAAGGGATGCCCTCGACTCGTGAAACGCAGCGCGTTCTGCAGGATGCAGGAATCCAACCCGCGGAGCACCGTTCCCGTTTATTGACAGGGACGATGGCTGAGTCCGCCGATTTGATCTTGGTGATGGAGCCTTTCCACAAAGAAGAGATCCTCCGACGCTTTCCCCAGGTGCTCGATAAAGTCCATCTGCTTAAAACGTATGGTTTAAAAGAAGCTTTGGGTGCGGAGCCGCTGGGTATCCCCGACCCCATTGGCAAGCCCCTTGAGGTTTATGAAGTGTGCTTTGCGACGATTCGCGAGGCGGTGAAACGATTAGCCGGCTTATTGGGAGCGAATAAAGATAGAGGATGAGAGCAAAACCGACAAAACCCCATTCGGTAGGGCGCATTGCAATCGGCTCGGATCACGGGGGGTTCCAACTGAAGTCGGATTTGATTGCCTCGCTTCGGGAAAAAGGTTTTGAAGTGGCGGATTTAGGCACGCATTCTGCAGCGCCGTGCGACTATCCTGAAATCGGCTACAAAGTCGCTCGTGCGGTCACAGAAGGCAAATTCGACCGGGGCATTCTTTTATGTAAGTCGGGAATCGGTATTGCGATCGCGGCCAATAAAGTGCCGGGGATCCGGGCGGCAGTCTGTGCGGATCTTTTTGATGCGCGGTACAGCCGGGAGCACAACGATGCGAATGTGCTGGTCATGGGGGCGGAGAAGCTCTCATCCAACCTTGCGCGCCGCATCCTCCACACCTGGTTGAACGCGGCCTTCGAATCCGGAGGCAGGCATCAGCGTCGAGTGCAGCAAATCGCGGCGATTGAGCGTCGAGTCAACCAGCGACGGACTAGCAAAACAGCCCGTTAGAAAAGATAGACCCTAGACATGAAGCAGAAAACGGGAGACTAAAAGATAGTTGCTCGACAGCAATCAGCTCGTCAGCAGTATGCATAAGAACCTTTTACTTACTGACGAGCAGACGAGCTGACTGCTGACGAGCCTATTAAGCAGATCTACCCAAAGGACACCTATGCGACACTTAGCTCAAACAGATCCGGAAGTTTTTGAGGCACTTCAACGGGAAACCCAGCGGCAACACGAGCACTTGGAGCTGATTGCTTCGGAGAATTTTACAAGCCTGGCCGTCATGGAAGCCCAGGGCTCCCCATTGACCAATAAATATGCGGAAGGCTACCCGGGTGCGAGATGGTACGGCGGTTGTCAATACGTAGACGTTGTCGAGAAGCTGGCCATCGACCGCGTGAAAGCCCTTTTTGGAGCCGAGCATGCAAACGTTCAGCCCCACTCAGGCACCCAGGCGAACCTGACCGTTTTTTATGCCATGCTGCAGCCAGGGGATGCCATCCTGGCTATGAGCTTAGCGCACGGCGGGCATCTTTCCCACGGCCACCCCAAGAATTTCTCTGGCCGCTTTTTTAACATCATCCCTTACGGAGTCAACCAGAAAACGGAGCAGATTGATTATGAGGCGCTGGAAACTACGGCCAAAGAGCACAATCCGAAACTGATTTTAGCAGGCTATTCCGCTTACTCCCGCGTTCTGGACTTTCCAAGGTTGCGCCGAATCGCCGATTCGGTCAGCGCCATTCTCATGGTGGATATGGCGCACTTCGCAGGGCTGGTGGCGGGTGGCATCTACCCTAATCCCGTACCCTATTGCGAATTCGTGACCTCGACGACCCATAAGACATTAAGAGGACCACGAGGGGGCTTTATTCTCTGCCGCAGCTCCTACGTCAAGGCGATCGATTCCGCGCTTTTTCCCGGAAATCAAGGCGGGCCTCTGATGCATGTCATCGCAGCCAAGGCGGTCTGCTTCAAGGAAGCAGCAAGCTCTGAATTTGCCCTCTACCAGCGGCAGGTAGTGGCCAACGCCAGGGCCTTGGCGACAGCCCTGGGTGCTTTGGGCTACCGCATTGTTTCCGGAGGTACGGATAATCATCTTCTGTTGGTGGATGTGACTTCCAAGGGTCTCAATGGAAAAGAAGCCCAGGAGATTCTGGAGCAAGCCAGGATTACCGTCAACAAGAATGCCCTGCCTTTTGATACTCTGCCTCCTGGCAAGGCCAGCGGAATACGGCTGGGAAGCCCGGCGCTGACGAGCCGGGGTATGCAAGAGGAACAGATGCGGCAGGTGGCCTCGCTGATTGATGAGGTGCTTACCCATCGAAACAACCCAGCTTCCATCCAAGCAGCAGCCCGCAAGGTCAGCGAACTCGTTGAGCGCTTCCCCCTGTATCCAGAGCTGCGAAAGAGTCTGGAGCAGGTCAGGAGTAGATGAGGGGAGATGATCCCCACACCTGCGGGCGGCAGTGCCGCCACCAAGATGAACCGAATCTTCGGCGCTGCCAGGATTGACCGGCAGTCGATTCTATCAATGGATGTCAACCACGCCCCGCCTACGGCGGGGCTCCCGCAGGTGTGGGGATGATCCCCCCACCTATTTCCCGGCTGCAGGCCGCTGAACGCCTGCGAGGGATTACAAAGTGGTGGCGTTCAGTGCCCCGCTATTTGGCGGGGCAGAAATAGGTGAGGGGATGAAGTGTCCCTTCTGCGGGCACCAGGAAGACAAAGTCGTCGACTCAAGAGCTAGCTCAGACGGCGTGGCCATCCGCCGCCGCCGAGAGTGCCTTGGTTGCAGCAAACGCTTCACCACCTATGAACATCTGGAAGAGCAGCCGCTGATGATCATTAAGAAAGACGGGCGGCGGGAACCTTTTGATCGGCACAAGTTATTGGCAGGTCTTGTGAAGGCGTGTGAAAAAAGGCCAGTGAGCATGGACAGCCTGGAGCACTTAGTAGACCAGATCGAACGGGAGCTATCGCAGCAATTCGAACGGGAAGTCAGCTCTAGCGAGATTGGAGAGCGGGTGATGAAAAACCTGCATGCCATCGACCCAGTGGCTTATGTCCGCTTTGCTTCTGTCTACCGGGAGTTTAAAGATGTTGCAGAATTCATGAAAGAGCTTAAAGACCTTCTGGCACAAAGAGCCAAGTAGGCTCTCCCCACCCCGAAGTACGTCTTGCCCTTGCTTCCTTCAGCCTGAATCAGGCAAACTCTTAGTCAGATGATCCGTTACAAAAGGGGATAAATGGGTAGTTCCGTTCGGAAGATGCTCATTGTAGATGATGAGCAGGATATTTGCGCCTGCATGCGGGATTTTTTTCAGACTAAGGGCTTCAAGGTCATTTGCGCTTACAGCGGGGAGGAGGCCCTCGCGCGTCTGGCAGAGCAGGAGGTGGATGTGCTCTTGCTAGATATCTTACTCCCGGGCGTTTCCGGCATCGAGGTGTTGCGCTGTGTTAAGGAAAGCTTTCCGCGGGTTCGCATCGTCATGGTCACCTCGGTCGACCGCGAGGACGTACGAGCGCAGGCCCATCAGTACGGAGCCGCTGCTTTTATTACCAAGCCATTCGATTTCTCAAATACCACCTGGTCCCAGGTGTTCATCTAAAGACAGACACCTCACTGATTATTCTGATGTGGGGACCATTTCCTCCGGAAGCTGTACAAAACTGCGCAATCGGGCCTGCTGACGCAGTTGCTCCAGCCACTCCATGACGTGCTCCATTTGCTTGCGAGCTAGCACGTCCTTGCGCATGGACTGAGCTTGCGCATCAAACCCGGATGGGTCCGCTGGTATTCGCGTTCCTGAGCAAAGAACAACCACCCCAAGCGCTGTTTCGAGTACTTCGCTGATGGCTCCAGGAGGGGTTTGGAAAACCAGCCGATTGACGGTTAAGTCCGGGATCTCTGCAATCGGCTCGCTTCGTCCTACGGATTCCACTTCGATCCCTTCAAGCCCATAGGCAGCAGCCGTTTCTTTGAAACTCCAGTTGTCGCGTTGACTAGAAAGAAGGATGAGCCTCCAAGAGTCCGCCGCTTCTTTTGCCATTCGGCCGGCGGCTTCTTGAGTCAGGCGCATCTTCAGCTTTTCGCGGACTTCGTCAAACTCCGGCCAGCGCTCGCTGGATCGTTGGGTGACGCGTGCGATGAAAACGCCACGATCCGTTTCGATCAGCTTGCTGATTTTCCCGATTCCTAAGCCCTTGATGGCTTCAAAAACAGCCGCTGCCGCCGGATCTTCGATAAGGCGCTCTCCCGTAGACAAAGGCTCTGCGGCATGCAAGGAAAGGCCGCGTTGCTGGATGATTTCTTCAAATGGCCGTTCCACCTTCAGGTCTTCTTCCAAGTCGATCGCTAATGCCACTAATTTGCGGCGGGCTTCTTCATCCGCCAAGCGTTCTTGGATGAGGCTGCGAACTTCCTCAAACGGTTTGGGGCTTGCCTCAGGCTGTGTCCATTCCTCGAGGTGGTTTTCATACCACTGGCGCAGCTGATCTTCCTGGAAACTCAGCGATTCCGCTAGATTCTGCCGGGATTTCCCTGCATATTCGAAGCTCACCTGGGCGGGAATACGCAGATCCTCGGGTTGCAAGTCATAGGCTTTGCGGAGCGTCTCATCCGTGACCATTTCGGAAGCGGCTGGTTCATAGGCGGAGGGCTTAAAGATAAAGAGGAGTGCAGATGTTTTCTCGCGCTGTTCATTATAAGCCGTACGGATTTCCTCTTCCGTCACGGTTACTTCTTCACGGATCTTTCCAATCAGCCGCTCCATCAGCAAGTCTTGCCGGAGCATGGATTCGAATGCTTGCGGGGTAGTCCCCATGGCGCGCAGGAGGAAGTAATAACGCTCTCTTAAAAATTTTCCATCCTCTTGGGTGGCGGGAATCTGGTGGATCAGGCTTAATAGGTCTTGGTCGCTCACGCGTATTTTGCGCCGGCGGGCTTCTTCCAATAAAAGAATGCGGTCCCACGTTTGGCGCACCAACAGCGGTTCGATGCCTTCGGGCAGTTGGCCCAGCCGGTTTTCCCATTGTCGGCGCACCCAGACCAAATGCTCTTGAAAAGTATCCCAAGAAACCGGTCGCCCGAAGACGACACCCGCGGAAGCATTGGCTTCTTCCTCAGGGTTTCTCCAAGCAGCGTGGAAGAAAAGCACTAAAGGCAAGATCAAGACGGCGGCAACCACCCAGCTTGTCCGGCGCCGCAGGCTAGGGGAGCGGATGAGGTCTTT
>JACPAW010000090.1 GCA_016180605.1 Candidatus Omnitrophota bacterium
CAAGCAAAAGGCCGATTATGTGATCTCCATTGAGTCGCGCGGATTCATTCTAGGCTCCGCACTGGCCTATGCCTTGGGCATTGGTTTTGTGCCGATCCGCAAAGAAGGAAAACTGCCGCACCGGAAGCTGTCGACCTCCTACGAGCTGGAATACGGAGAAGCGGTGGTAGAGATCCATGAAGATGCCGTCAAGGAGGGCTCAAAGGTCATTCTCGTCGATGATGTGTTGGCTACGGGGGGAACGATGAAGGCAGCGACTGAGTTGGTCAGCCAGTTGGGAGCGAAAATTCTGGGAATTTTCTTTCTGATTGAGCTCCGCGATTTAAAGGGGCGAGAGAAATTGAAGAATTTTGAAGTCCATTCTCTCGTCGATTATTGATGATCCCCACACCTATTTCCCGGCCGCAGGCCGCTGAACGCCTGCGAAGGATCTCCGAGTGGTGGCGTTCAGTGCCCCGCCATTCGGCGGGGCAGAAATAGGTGAGGGGATGATCGGAATCATTTGTCCAAGCTCCTTTGAAGCGAAAGCGCTTCGTCGACATGCCTTGAAGAAGCACAGTGTCGTGATGGTTTCGGGGATGGGTAAGCTAAGAGCCCTCTACGCTTGTACGCGGCTTTCATCGGTTAAGCATCTAAGAGGTATCCTGCTGGTTGGCTTTGCCGGAGGGTTGACTTCCAATTTAAGCGTAGGCGATCTGGCTGAGCCGTCTGTTTTTGTGGAGCAGGACTACAACGCTGAGCCTCTTGAAAAATTCCCTCATCTGATCCGCAAAAGCGGCAGGAAAAAATGGCTGCCGCAATCCATCCCGGTGACCATGCTGACCCAGGATCGCTTTCTGACGTCAAACCCTTACAAGAAAGGAGCCCCCCCTGATCTGCTTCGCAGATCAATACCGGTGGGACTGAAAGGAGTCCCACCTGATTTGCGTTGCAAATCAATACCGGTGGGACTGAAAGGAGCCTACGCAAGGAAATTCAGCTCCTTGGCTTGTGATATGGAGTCCTACGCGATAGCTTTTTATTGCGAGAGGCAAAAAATCCGCTATGGAGTGTTGAAGCTGATCTCCGACTGCGCCGATCAGGATGCCAGCCACGATTTTCTTAAGGCTTGCCAAGAATTAGCACCGAAGCTCAATGAGGTGGTTCTAGAAGCGGCAAAGAGGATGGCCTAGCAATGGTACTCCGTGCGCACCAGAGATGGATGCTGCAACCAGGGGATGCGCAAAGTCAGGCTCGTCCATGAAGCCAGGGGCAAGGCTAACCAAGACCGCAGTTGCGTTCCAAGCCGAATCGGGCCGAACTCTTCTTGAATCGTCCGGAGCATTTTGCGGGCGCGCTCACGGGCAATGGTTGTAGGGCCCATCCACATGGCTGGCCGCAAGGCAGGGATCGCATCGAGAATGTCCTTACGGTAGCGTTGCGCACAAGCGCGCAGCCGGGCGTTCGTGGAATCTTTAAGGGTTTGGTAGCCCAGCCACCAAGTTTCCACGGACCGGATGATAGAAGGTCCTAGGCGCTCGAAATCCTGCTGGAAGCATTGCCGCTGGATCTTCTGCAATTGGGGTGTGGTCATCGTGGGGTGCTGCACGACGTTATAAAAGCCGGTGCATCGGCGATAAAATGCCTGACGGCTTTCTATGAATTTTTTGCGCAGTCTTCCTTCCGCGATGACGCGTTGGTAGAAGGGAGTTCCCGGAACGGGTCCGTAAATGAGAAACTGTGTAAAGGTGGGTTCCAGGGCCAACAAATCATTGAGTTCTTCTTGAATGATCTCTGGCGTTTGGTAATCAAAACCGACGATCATGGAAGTGAGCGTGTTAATGCCATGCGACCGCAGATCTTTGACCAAATCATCGATCGGCCGGCCCTGCTGTTTGGCAAAGTTGGAGCGCCGGCCTTCATAGCCCATCCAGACTCCGGAAATCCCCATTTCCAAAAGCTCGCAGATTTGGTATTGGGAGAGCGCTTTGACGCTGGAGAAGACAAACATCGGCAGATCCACGTTGGCTTTACGGACACATTCCAAAAGCTCGAGGGCGCGTCGCTTATTGAGCAGAAAATCCTCATCGAGGACGGTGAATTTGATGGCGGGGTTATGGTTGCGGTAACGCATGAGCACCTGGAAAATATCTCGACCGCTGGGAAGCAGCCGGATGTGCCGCCGCTTGAAGAAATGGGAGGTACAGCAAAAGTCGCACCCGTTGGGGCAGCCGAGTCCCGCAAAAACCATTCCGTTTTCACCGATAGACTGAGAGAATACTTGCAGGCCGTTGATGATCAGCGGGTGGTCATAAGGCATCGATTTGGGCGGTTTGCCCAAAAGCCGGCGAAGGAAGGCGACCCCTTCCTCTCTGCAGATAAAATCACCGTAAGGTTTTAGTTCTTCGTCATCCAGGACGGTTCCATAGCCTCCGAGGATGATTTTGGACTGGGGGGAATACTGCCGGATCAACTCGACGACCCGGCGCATTTTATGGAAGACGCTTAAGATAAACGATACGCCGATGTACTCGTAGCCCCGCTTGAGCTCTCGAATCAGTTCGCGCTCGCTAGGATACTGCAGAACCACGGTGGGAGTATCCAGATTATGCGCGATGTATTCCAGCGAGAAATGAAGTTGGTAGGAGCGCGGGCTAAAACAGCCTTGGGCCCGGGTTACTTGTTCATGCAAAAGCTCATAGCCTACGGATATCCCATCTCCGTGAGGCTTCCCAAGAGGTCTGCAAACGCTCGTCAGCAGCAAGCGCGGTGGTTTTGAAGGGTTCATGAAACAACCATTTTGAGGCTCGCTTCAAGTCGATTCCATGATGTATATCAGTATGCTGAGGTTCAGGGATAGGCTCCAGGATTAAGAAATTGTCATGAAAACTTCATGCAGGTCTTAATGTCCTCTTTGTTAGGATAGAAGCCAAACAAAGCGGGCGTTGGATTGTAAGCTAAACGGAAAGCGAGGAGTGTCATGAGAATTCTAGTCGTCGAAGATGATTCGCGGGTTGCAAGCTTCATTCGTCGCGGCCTTCGCGAAGAACACTATACGGTAGACACCGCAAAAGATGGCGAAGATGCGCTCTTTTTGGCTCAAACCAACGAATATGACCTGATTATCCTGGATATTATGCTTCCGAAGAAAAGCGGGCTGGAGGTACTCAAGACCTTGCGGCAAGAGCGGGTTCATGTGCCTGTTTTGGTTCTGACGGCGAAGGATGAGCTTCAGGATAAGGTCAACGGGCTGAATGCGGGGGCAGATGACTATTTGACTAAGCCTTTTGGTTTCGAGGAGCTTTTGGCGCGCGTTCGAGCGCTTTTGCGGCGCAGAGGCGAAATGGTGCCCACGGTGCTCCGCATCGAGGATTTGGAGATGGATGTGCTGCGCCACCGGGTAACGCGATCCGGACGCCTGTTGAATTTGACGGCTCGGGAGCATGGGATTCTTGAGTATATGTTGCGCCATGCCGATGAGTTAGTCACCCGCACCATGCTTGCCGAGCATGTCTGGGAACATGATTTTGATCCTCTCTCGAATGTCATTGATGTTCACATCGCTCGTCTTAGACAGAAAATCGATCAGGGTTTTTCCCCGCCTCTTCTGCAAACCATACGCGGTAGGGGCTACCTTCTTAAGGCTCCTGAACACTCAAAAAAAGTGATCCAAAAAACATAAGGCATCAAGATGCGTTCCTGGCTTACATGGTCCCGGCACCGGACTAAAACCCGTGTCCGCTCCATGCGCTATTCCATCCTGGGCTGGTACGTCGGGGTTCTAGCACTCATTCTCTGTTTGTTTAGCGCTGCCCTTTATGGAATCGTATGGGTGCGTCTATCCCGCGCCATCGATCGGACGCTGGTCTTAAAAGCAGAAGGGCTTGCGGGATCCATTTATGCTTTCTGGAGTGCAGAGCGCTCGGCAGTCGGTTCCGGTCCAGGAAACTGGACGGACGCTCCCTCGCCAACGCTTGAAAGTGAAGTTTGGCGTGGCCGGTTCGTGGATTTGCTCAGCCGCTGGGCACAAAGCACAGGACAGCTAGACGCCGGAGGCTGGGTTCAGCTGACAGACCGCTCCGGGCGGTCGCTTGGGGCATCCACACAGTTTGCAAAACTAGGTCTGTCTCTTTCCCAGGAATCGTTGGATGCCGCACAGACGGGCCAGATCGCTTATGAAACCATCCAACTTCCGCAGGAGCACTATCGGCTGCTGGCACATCCTGTCATGGAGCAGGGCAGGGTGCTCTACATTGTGCTGATTGCCGATTCTTTAGAGCAAGTCGATGAGTTCCTTCGCCAATTGCGCAATTGGCTGCTGGTGCTAGCTCCTTTAGCCCTTTTGCTGACTAGCTTAGTAGGCTGGTTGCTGACCAATGCGGCCATGGAGCCGGTGTCCCAGATGATTGAGAAAGCCCAGCGCATTGGCAGCGGCCATCTCCATGAGCGCATCGAGGTTCCAAAGACCGGCGATGAGGTAGAACGGTTGGCCGCAACCTTCAATGAGATGTTGGAGCGGGTAGAACAGATGGTTAAGCGGATGCGTCAATTCAGCGCGGCTGCGTCCCATGAGCTGCGCACGCCGCTGACCATTATGCAAGGAGAGCTCGAGCTGTTGTTGCGCCGCGAGCGTGAAGCGGAAGAGTACAAGCGTGTTCTGCAGGTGCAACTCGATACGGTTAAAGAAATGACGCATACGGTAGAACAGCTGCTCATGTTAGCCCGTAGCGAGGTCGTGGATGGCGCTTTGGAATGGCGCTCCGTGGAATTATCCTCCCTTGTCCATGAAGTCATGCGGACGCTGAAGACTCCGAATAACGGAAATCGTTGTGAGCTGTTGCTCAATATTAAGGAACCCGTTTTGATTCAAGGGGAGCCGCATCTTTTAACTCGGCTTCTGACCAACCTGATTGATAATGCGATTCGGTACACTCCTGCTACGGGGCATATTACGGTGCGCGTGGATGCCGTTGATACGGAGGCCTGTTTGTGCGTGGAAGATACGGGAAAGGGGATTCCTCCGGAAGAAATGCCGCATATTTTTGACCGCTTTTTCAAGCCCACTTTATCCGCAAGTCCCCATTCTACAGGGCTGGGTCTGGGGCTTTGCCGCTGGATTGCCGAGGTGCATCACGGCCGCCTGGATGTGTCTAGCTACCCAGAACAAGGAACCCGTGTGACTCTTTGGCTGCCACGTTTGCGTTAGGGTGAAGAAACTGTCATCAAAAAGTTAACGTTCTGTGAGTATTGCCTTGCTATGCTGCTGCCCAGTGCTAGTCAGGTCAAAGAAAGGGGGTGAAGCAGAGAAGGAAGGCGTTGACGGGCAACGGTGGGAAATCAGTTTTTTACCGCTTGAAGATGCGGGTGGGTGGCCGGCGATGAGAGTGCAAGGGCAGAAAAAGATTCGTCAAAAATTTGAGAAACTCAGCCAAAGAGGAGTCCCACCTGATTTGCTTCGCAAATCAATACCGGTGGGACTTAAAGGAGCCAACAATGTGGGGATCGTCCTCTAACAACGGCACCACCTGCATGGAAGCAGACTTGGGATCGCGAGGTTCTATCATCACAGAGCTTGGATTGACGGAGGGGGAAGTGCTCACTCACTTGGAAGAATCAGGCCCGACCGGTTTGAGGCGTTTGACACTCTTGCTTGCGCGCCCCCCACACTATGTCGTGATGGCGGTCGGCTCTTTAATCCGCCAAGGCTTGATCAAGGACTTTCGAGGAGATTGGGATTTGGTGGTGGCCGTCAATTACCCTATGAGCTATTCTCCCGATTCGCTTACCGGCCGGATTCAGAATCTAAAAGGCGACACTGCTCATGTTCGAACAACAACTCATGGCAATGATGATTATGCAGGCAAAGATATTAGAGCCCCAGCAGCGTGCGAGGCAGACCGCAATGGACCTTCCCCGCGTGAGTAAGGCTATCGGCTCGTCAAAGACAATGGTGCCACAGGCTCGCAACAGGATGGGAAGAGACTCAGAAAAAACTTTCTCAGGCATTTGAGCGGAGGTAACCAAAAGGAGTCCCACCTGATTTGCTTCGCAAATCAAAGATGGTGGGACTAAAAGGAGTCCGAGTGAAGTTATCCCAAAATTCAGCAGCAAGGTTTGAATAAAAGACGGCCGGTACGAAGGCCGTCTTTTATTTATACCAGAGCCAATCGTACGCTAAAATAAGCCCATGTCCCAGCGATACTATGAATCACTTTTGAGACTTCCCCCAACAAGCGATCGTCCGATTGCAGTCCACTTGACTGCCGATGCGGAACGTAAGGTGCGATTCGGCCACCCTTGGCTCTATGATCAGAGCATCCGCAAGCAAAGCCGCCAAGGAACATGTGGAGACCTAGCGGCTCTCTATGATCGCAGAAATCGATTTTTAGCAATCGGCTTCTTTGATCCGTTTTCTCCTATTCGAGTGCGCATTCTGGAACGATTTGAGCCAAGGCCGATTAACCCCGCCTGGTTTAAAGCAAAGGTGCTCGCGGCTTTGAAGCGTCGGCAGCCATTGACAGAATCCTCTACCACCGGTTTCCGGCTCATCCACGGCGAGAACGATTCCCTTCCTGGTCTTATCGTCGATGGTTATGGAGATACGCTGGTCCTGAAAGTTTATACCGCAGCCTGGAGCGGCCATCTGCGCAATATCACGCAAGCGCTTTTCTCGTTCATTCCGGTTAAGCGCGTCGTTTTGCGCTTAAGCCGCTTCCTTCAAGAATCAGGACATTTAGGCGGGGTATGGGATGGCTTGATTTTGTGGGGACCGCAGGTGAAAAAACCCATCGTATTCCTGGAGAATGGCTTAGAATTCGAAGTGGATCCACTCCGCGGTCAGAAGACGGGTTTTTTCTTAGACCAAAGAGAGAACCGCTTGCGCGTAGAAAAGCTTGCAAGCGGCCGATCTGTTTTGGATGCATTCGCCTACACGGGGGCTTTTTCCGTCTACGCGGCTCGAGGGGCAGCTAAAGAGATCGTGAGCATCGACGTTGCCGCAGAGGCGCTGGAAGCGGCAAAGCGCAATATGGCACGCAACCCAAGTACCGCGCGACATTCGGTTTTGCAAGGGGACACCTTTGAGGTGTTGGAACATCTGCGCCGCAAACGGCGGTTATTCGACCTGGTCATTTTGGATCCGCCCTCTTTTGCATCCGCACGGCAGGAGCGGCCCCAGGCACTGAGCGCTTACGCGCGCTTAACCCGCGCGGGCCTTGGCGTCCTAAAGCGCGGGGGTACTTTGGTGTTCTCTTCGTGCACGTCCCAGGTTGGGGAGGATTTATTTTTTAAAACCGTCTGCGAGACGGCATCTGCAGCGGGAAGGCCGTTGAATATCTTCGAGCGGACCGGTCATCCGCTGGATCACCCCATCAGTTTTAAGGAAGGCGCTTACTTAAAATGCCTCTTTGCCTCCGTGCCATGAGCCGTTACAAGAGAAGGGCCGCTTGGATAATGGGGATGGGAGCTTTAACCCTTTTGACGATCACGCAACAGGTACAAGGTGAGGTTCGCATGGGCAGGGTAGAAAAAGCGACGTTTGCAGGAGGTTGTTTTTGGTGCATGCAATCGGAATTCGATGCGGTGAAAGGGATTCTTTCCTCTACAGTGGGCTACACCGGATCCAGCAAGCCCAATCCGACTTATGAGGAAGTGTCCACCGGATCAACCGGTCATGCAGAGGCTATCGAAATTGAGTATGACCCTGCGATTGTGTCCTACCAGGAACTGCTCGGTATTTTCTGGCGCAATATCGATCCGACCATGGTCAATGGCCAGTTTGCAGACAAAGGCAGCCAGTACCGGACAGCTGTTTTTTATCACAGGCCTGGCGGAGGCTTCCAAGCAGGTAATGGAAAACAGCGGCAAGTTTCAGGGTCCGATTGTCACGGAAATCGTGCCGGCTACGGCATTCTATCCCGCCGAAGACTACCACCAGAAATATTACAAGAAAAACTCCATGCGCTACCAGCTCTACAACGAAGGATCCGGCCGTAAATCATTCCTGAAGAAGCTTTGGAACGATCAACAGAAGAAATGATCGCGTTTACGCGTAAACGCGTTAGCGCGTGGGCGCGTTTATCCCTTTGCCGGAATCCGATGTCTATCTTACTGCTGACGAGCTGATTGCTGACGAGCCAAACGGTTAGCCATGCGTCTCTTCCTTGTCTCCATCCTCGCCATGAGCCTTGCCTGGCCGCTTCGCGGGCAGTTCGGCCATCTGCATGGAGCCATGATCCCGGGGGCTTTGGCGGCATCGGTGGTAGCTCTTTATTTTCCCCGCGCTGAGTGGCGTCGGGCATTCGGCGGAGCCCTCATTTTTAGCGCAGCGGGTTTCTCCCTGGGTGGCCATTTCAGCTATGGCGGCACGATCGAATCGCTTCTTGAGGTTAAGACCCTGCAGCAGGCGATGCCGTATCTGGCACGCCTGTTTTGGATCGGTTCGGTGTGGGGAGCATTAGGGATGACGTTTCTGGGATTTGGGTTCTCGGAGCGCAAACTTTCCATTCGGGAGCTTTGGCTTTTTGGGGGTATCGCTCTTTTTTGGAGCCTGGTGCTGGGTATCTTGAATTGGGAGCATTTGGACTTATTCGCTTTTTCCTTAGGACTGGCGGTGCTTTGGCTGCATAACGCTTTCGTGCTTCGTTCGCGTATCGTTGCCTGTTTTGGATGGATGGGTTTAATCGGATGGGGGATTGGTTTCTTGGTGGCGGTCGGTCTGTTAGTGGCAGGCCATCATGGGCTGCTATGGGGATCTTGGTGGCAGTTGCGAGATCAGCTTATCGGCGTTTGCGGAGGATTAGCCTTAGCCGGTGCCATCCTATGGATTAAGCAGCGAGGCGGATTTCCTGAAACATCCGCGCATTCCGCCTCGATAGCAGCCGTAGGGTTCCTTGGTTACATCCTCATCATTCCTTTGGTAAACCTGCTGGATGTTCTATCCTCCTGGCGCAGCGAGCGGCCGGTGTTATCGAACGCCGGGCTGGTTTGGACCAGCCTGGCCATCGTATTGGTGTCCATTGGATTATCGGGTTACGGGTGGAAGAAAACAAAATCCGCTTGGCTAAGCGACGAGGCTCTACACGGTCTTTTACGACAAGCCACCCTCGTTTTTATCTGGAGCATGAGTGTGCTCGCAATTGCCAAGGAAACCGTGCCCCTGGGCTGGCAGCGCTGGGAGAGCGCTTTTTCGCTTTTTCTCCTCCACGCAGTCTTGCTGACATTCACACTATTTCATGGTACCGCCTTAAGAAGCAGGTTATAATATTTGTCTGCGCTGCTGATGGGTTAACCCTGCCATTCTCCGAGGACATGCATGGTCGTAATCGAAATTCCTGAGAATCACAACTGTGCTGTACTTGAGCTTCGCGTCTTCCATGATGTGGAGCCTCCAAGGCGGGTGGCACAGGTCCGCCTGCAGCGAGGGTCCCAACAGATGAATTGGTACGACGTAACCGGTTGGATGCTCCAGGATACTCCCGCTGAAGCGATGCTGCAGAAAGTGGATGACTCAGGAGAAGGAACGGCGTTTCTCGTCTATGGCGCGGAAGCAGGATTGCGGCTGCGTCCGGCAGGCTCAGAAGAGAATTGGACACTAGAGAGTGCGAATCAATGGGGGGAGCCCTACCTGCTCCTTGCCGAAATTCAAGATGCACGAGTGATGGAGGCTAAATGATGGAGAATCTGGCAGGGAAGCGGTTGGAAGAATTTCTGCGCGAGGCCCCGCAGGCAAGCCGCGAGGAAATCCTCGAGTTCCAGAAGCTGGTGGAGCGTTATTTCCTTGGGGAGATCACCCCGGATGAGTTTAAAGCGCGCCGGCTGCATATGGGGACCTATGGAATTCGGGCCACCAGCAACGTGCACATGATGCGCATCAAAATTCCCCTAGGAAAGCTCACCTCCGAGCAGTTGGAATGTCTTGCGGATTTAGCCGAGGCCTATTCCAAGGAAATCGGGCACATCACTACCCGACAGGATATGCAGCTTTACTGGATTCCCACCCGTGAGGCCCCGGTGGCAATGGCCAAGGCTGCTGCGGTGGGGCTGACCACGCGCGAGGCTTGTGGCAACAGCGTGCGCAACGTCACTGCGTGCCCGTTTACCGGAGTCAGTCCCATTGAAGTCTTCGATGTTACCCAGCATGCCGAAGCGGTAACACAGCACTTTCTTCGAAATCCCATCAGCCAAAAGCTTCCGCGCAAATTCAAGATTGCTTTTGAAAGCTGTCCCTTCGACCATGCCAGGACCGCGATCCATGATATCGGTGCGGTGGCGAGCATCCAAGAGCAGCAAGGACGCCAGGTCCTAGGATTTCGCCTCTACGTCGGTGGAGGGCTCGGTGCCGCCCCGATGCAGGGAATTTTGCTGGAACCCTTTACACCGACAACCGAGCTTCTCAGGACTTGCGAGGCGATTGTGCGGGTGCATGACAGGCTAGGAGACCGCAAGAACAAGGCGACGGCTCGTATCAAATTCGTCGTCAAACGGCTTGGGCCGGACGTATTCCGAAAAGAAGTGTTTGCCCAGAGAGAGAAGCTGCCGCTTTACAGCTATCCCCACATGAATACGAGAGAAACCGATGAGCAGCCGCCTAAGACCGGTGAAATTCCTCGGTCCTCCACCAATGGGACCTACTCGCGCTGGCTGCTGACGAATGTGACCGGCCAGAAGCAGGCAGGATTTTCCACCGTCAGCATACGGCTTCGACTGGGGGATATTACTTCCGCGCAGATGAGGGCTCTTGCCAAAATCCTCAGGCGCTACTGCGGGGGAATGCTGCGCACGACAATCGAGCAGAATCTGCTTCTGCGTTGGATCAAAGATGAGCATCGAGCGGCACTTTTTAACGAGTTGGCTGCCATTGGGTTGGCTGAGCCTGAGGCGAATCGTCTCTTTGATGTGACCTCTTGCCCAGGCGCTGAGACCTGTCAGCTTGGAATCTCGGCATCGCGAGGCTTAGCACGGGCTTTAGAAAAGCACATGAAAGAGGCCGGTTTGACGGGAGAGGATATCGACCGCGTCCAGATCAAGGTCAGTGGCTGTCCTAATTCCTGCGGTCAGCATCACATCGCAGACATCGGGTTCTTCGGCGGAGCGCGGAAGGTCAACGATCACCTTGCACCGCATTTTCAGTTGTTGATTGCAGGC
>JACPAW010000091.1 GCA_016180605.1 Candidatus Omnitrophota bacterium
AGAAGAAAGTTGATCAACGGAAGCTTTCGTATAAATATGAGGCTCTAAATAAGCCCCTGCGGAAAAAACTTGTTTTTTCCAAAAAGGGAAAACGACTCCGCGAGCAAAGATGGCAACTCCGATAACCGAGGCAAGTGCCAAGCCAACCCGAACCACCCAGTGCCTGCGCGTTCCAAAACGAACCGCGATGAGAAGCCCTGCTATGAGATTGATGAGCGCAGCCGCTATAATCGCCCCGGGCAACCCAAGTCGTGGAATCAGCAGAAAACCAGCAGCCATAGAGCCTAGAATTCCGCCTAGCGTATTGATTGCATAGAGCGTCCCTAGCCGAACACCTAGCTGTGCAAACCGGGTAGTCACGAGGTCGCTTGCCAACGGAAACAATGCCCCCATAAGAATCGTCGGCAGCAGCATGGCTGAACCGCTCAATAAGATTTGCAGCCAGGATAAGCCCGTAAAAGTTCGTCCCGTCAAAGGCCACAGTGTGACGAACCACTCCGGCAACTGCGAAAAGATCGGAATCGTCAATAAACCACATCCTGCCAATAAAAGTTGCATCCGGATAAAGCCACTGATTGCCGCAGGGCGATAGCGCAATTCGTGCTGAAACCAAAAGCTTCCAATGCTCATGCCGCCTAGAAAGGTAGCCAGCATGACACAGAAGGCGTAGATCGAACTTCCTAGGACCAGACCAAGCGCACGCGTCCAAGCCACCTCATAAACCATCGCGGAGAAACCAGACAGCGCAAAGGACGCAAAGAGCCAACGAGGAGTCGAATCTGATGCCAACACCACCTCTGGCACCCTCTGTTCCGGCGTAGAATCGGCGGGGGAAACAGCTTGGGAATCCAGGCTTCTTAAATGCGAGTCAAAGAGCAAACATAAAATACCGATTCCCACGTTTAACGTAGCCGCACAAACCAACGTTCGGGTCAACCCCAAAAAAGGCAAACCGACATAATAAACCAGCAAGGTCCCCACCATCGCCCCTGCCGTATTGATGCCATAAAGCCGAGCAATTTTGGTTCCCCGCTCCGCACGGGTGCGAATGAGGAAACGGCTTAAAACAGGAAACGTCCCGCCCAGCAGGGTCGTGGGAATCAGCAAGATTAAAGAAGCACAGACAAAGGAAGCCGCTACCAATACCCCTGTCGAGAAGGATGAAGCACGGTAAAGCGGGATGTAGAGATGGCGGATGGAATCGAACAGGATCGGGGTTAAAAGAGCGTATAAGCCAACTCCCAGCTCGAGATACCCGTACCAGCGCAATCCCGCTTGTTCGTGCTTATCGATCCATTTACCGAACAGCCAGCTGCCAAGGGCAAGGCCCATGAAGAAGACAGCCAGGATCGTGCTGACTGCATGAACGGTGCTGCCAAAAACCAGAAGCAGTTTCCGCAGCCATAGAATTTGATACACCAAACCGAGTGCGCCTGAAAGAAAATAACAGGCATAAATGTTCCGAAAGATCGCTTGCTGCTCCCGCTGTCCCGTCATGAATTGGAAGCAGCGGAGGCGACCGCTTTATTTTCTTTACCTGTCACGATCCCCTGGAGGGGGCTGGAAGCGCTGGCAAAGAGCTGCTTGGGAATTCGACCGGATTCATAGGCAAGACGCCCTGCCTCAACCGCCAAGCGCATGGCAGAAGCCATCTTGACCGGGTCCTGAGCACCCGCAATCGCCGTATTCATCAACACTCCTGCGGCACCCAATTCCATGGCAACCGTCGCATCGGATGCGGTTCCAACCCCGGCATCCACGATAACCGGTATGCTGACCGCATCCAATATAAAACGGATGTTCAGCGGATTGAGAATTCCCTGGCCGGAACCAATGGGTGCGGCAAGCGGCATGACGCAAGCAGCTCCTGCATCCTGAAGTCGTTTGGCCATGATGGGGTCATCGTTCGTATAAGGCATCACCACAAAGCCTTCTTTAACCAGTAGCCGGGTCGCCTCAAGAAGGGCTGGGGTATCCGGCAAGAGTGTCTTGGCATCCCCGATGACTTCCAACTTGATGAGGTTGCTGGAGAGCGCTTCCCGTGCTAGCATCGCCGTGCGGATGGCTTGCTCTGCCGTGTAACAAGCCGCCGTATTCGGTAACAAGGTAATCGGCAGTGAATCGAGGTAATCCAAAATACCCTTTTCCCGTCCTCGTTTTAAATTGATCCGCCGGATGGCGACCGTGACCATTTCAGCGCCTGAGGCCGCAATCGCTTGCCGCATCAGCTCAAGTGAGGCATATTTGCCTGTTCCAACGATGAGTCTGGAGCGCAAGACATGACCACCAATCTGCAAACCGTCCATAGGAATACTCCTAAGATTACGTTCCAGAAAAAGCTACTGAGGGATGAGGTTCTTCTATCACCGTACCTTTACCCACAACAACAATGCCGGATTCCGTCACATGAAACCGCTTACGGTCCTGCTCAAGATCATAGCCGATCTGCGCATGGCGCGGGATGACGACATCCTTATCCACGATGGCCCGCTTGATTTGTGCGTATCGCCCGACTTCCACATGCTCCATTAAGATGGAATCCTCCACCTTCGAGAAACTATTGATGCGCACATCAGGAGAAAAAACGCAGCCGCGCACTTGGCCGCCGCTGATAATGCAACCATTAGACACCAATGAATCCATCACAGTACCCACCCGTCCGGTCGTCTCATCCGCGAAAACGGTTTTGGCTGGTGGCCATTGCTCATGATAGGTCCGAATTGGCCACTGCCGATCATAAAGATTGAATTGCGGGGTGACTTGGACCAGATCCAGGTTCGCTTCGTAGTAGGCATCTAAAGTTCCGATATCGCGCCAATATTTGGATGCCTTCTTGTTCTCATCTTTGAAATTATAGGCCATGACGCGCACCGAATGCGCCGCACGGGGGATCACATCGCGCCCGAAGTCATGCGTGCTGTCTCTGCGCTGGGCATCTTCGATTAAGGCCTGCTCGAGGAACAAACGGTTAAAAAGGTAAATCCCCATGGAAGCATAACAGCGCTGCGGCTGGCCAGGAATCGTTTTGGGATTAGCGGGCTTTTCCTCAAAGCCCACAATGCGTCCGCTGGAATCCACTTCCACAATGCCAAAACCCTTTGCCTGGTCTTTTCCCATCTCGATGACCCCCACGGTCACCGCAGCATTGTTTTCCTGGTGGAAAGCATACATTTCAGCATAATTCATTTTATAGACGTGGTCCCCGGCAAGAACGAGGACATGCTCGGGCTGTTCTTGTTCAATGGAATAGATGTTCTGGTAAATCGCGTCTGCCGTACCTAAGTACCAATGTTCGCCCGTACGCTGCTGGGCAGGAATGACGTCAATGTATTCTCCCAATTCACTCTGAAAAATACTCCAGCCCATGCGCAGGTGGCGTTGAAGGGAGAAAGATTTGTATTGGATCAGCACGTGGATTTTCCGAATGCCGGAGTTGATGCAATTCGAAAGAGTAAAATCGATAATCCTGTAAATCCCGCCGAACGGAACGGCAGGCTTTACCCGGTCACGGGTTAAGGGCCACAGGCGCTCTCCTTTACCTCCGGCCATGACAAAGGTCAGAATCCTGCGCATTTTAGCCCACCCCCGGTGGTGGCAAATAAGCCGTGATTCCTTGCCTCATGAGCATGATCCCAAACGCGGTCAAAATCAGATTGGCAATCTTGGAAATAATGGCGGCCCCTTCCTGCCCCAATCGGGGAATCAGCCAATCCGATGAACGCAAGACAACCCAAACCACCGCCATGTTGACGCAAAGAGCCGCCAGGGTCACCGGCCAGCCATAACGATCGCGAACCAATAAGACAGCCGTCAACACCGCAGGACCTGCTAGCAGGGGTACCCCTAGGGGAACGACCCCCGGGTTTGCATAATGACCTTGCGGAGGCTTTTCAGAAAGAACCAGTTCCCGGATGGAGAGCACAAACAAGATGGCACCCCCTGCAACCATCACATCAGCCAGGGTCAAGCCCATCAACTGAAACACAAAGCGGCTGAGCGGCAAGAAGCCTAGCGTGATCAAAAAGGCGGTCACTGTCGCCTGAGTTGCTGCATGCCGGCGCTCTTTTGGGCTTAGAGAATGGCATAAAGCCCAAAATAAAGGAACGAGCCCTATGACATCCAAAGCAACCAAGAGGGGCAAAAATGCGTACCAGAATTGGTCCATGGGTGAAGATTTATATTATAATGCCAGAGGCATATCTAAATCCAACTGAGCCGAGCGGATCAGAAGCTCAGTGTAAGGATGGCGAGGGTGAGTCAATACCGTCTGCGTGGGTCCGCTTTCCACAATCCGCCCATCGTGCATGACAGCCACTTTCTCGCACAACCAGGCCACCGCCCGCAAATCGTGGGAGGCAAAAAGAATGGCGACGTGATGCTTTTGGTTAAGCTCGCGCAGAATGTGGAGAACATGCACCCCAACGGCGATATCCAAAGAAGCAATCGGCTCATCGCAGATCAAAACACTCGGCGATGTCCCCAAAGCCCGAGCAATGCCAATGCGCTGGCGCTCTCCTCCGCTAAGCTGCCGGGCGATCCGGCTTCTATACGATGGAGGAAGCTGGACGCTCTCCAAAAGCTCTGTGACACGCAAGCGTAGGGTCGTTTTATCGACGAGTCGATGAATCCGCAACGGTTCGCTGACAATCGCTTCCACACTCATCCTGGGATTTAAGCTGTTTATCGGATCCTGGAATACGAATTGCACTTGGCGCTTGAATCGTTGGCGATCCAATCGGTTCCAATCCTTAAGAGAGCGCCCCTGAAGCAAGGTGTCTCCTTCGGTAGGCCTCAAGAGCCCAATCAGCAATTTGCACAAAGTGCTTTTACCACTTCCCGATTCCCCCACTAAGCCCAATGTTTCTCCCGCTTGAAGCGTTAAATTTGCCTTTTCGACTGCCTGAATCCATCCTGTTTGCCGCCGCAACCAGCCTTCCCGCCGAATAAATCGCTTGCTGACCGCCCTGGCTTCCAGAATCGCCTGCTTCATAATGTCAGGACTCTCTCTTTGGCAGCGATAATAGAGAATAGCAGCGCAGGAGATTCTGTGTGGCTGCATGAGTGGGATTTTGAAATAGAAGACCCACAGAACCTGTCTCAACCAATCGCCCCTCTGCCATGATGCCCACACGCTGGCCAAACCGCTCCACGATGGAAAGGTCATGCGTGATGAATAGAATGCAAAGATTTAAAGCCCGCTGCAAATCCCGCAACAGGCGCAGTACTTTTACTTGGGTCGTCACGTCAAGCGCTGTCGTTGGCTCATCGGCAATCAGAAGAGAAGGCCCAGTGCTTAGCGCCATGGCAATCATGACCCGCTGTTGCATGCCGCCCGAGAGCTCATGCGGATAACTGCTCATGCGGCTCTCAGGAGACGGAATGCCTACCCTTTTTAACCAATCCACCGCCGTAGCATAGGCTTGCGCACTGCGTTTTGGCGTATGCCATTCGATGGCTTCAATCAGTTGCGACCCAATCGTCAATACAGGATTCAGAGAACTGGCAGGGTCTTGAAAAATGTAAGAGATGCGGCTGCCGCGAATCTTCCGGAGCTCTGTGGGAGGCATTTCCAAAAGATTGACACCCTCCATCAGGACTCGCCCCCCGATGCGGGCTGTGGGAGGTAATAATTTCGTAAAGGCTAAGGCCACACTCGTCTTTCCAGAACCTGAGCCGCCCACGAGAGCGAAAATTTCCCCGCCCTCGAGAGTAAAACTCACCTCATCAGCAGCCCTAACCCATCCTTCTTCAGATGGGTAACTTACCGATAATCGCTCTACCGTCAGTATCGCCATGGTAAAAGGTAACTCTCAGAGGCCAGAAATCAGAGGCCAGATGTCAGAGGTCAGAGGTCAGAGGTCAGAGGTCAGAGGTCAGAATTTTATCTGTTTTCTGATTTCTGATTTCTGAATTCTGATATTATTGGGAGTCTCCATGTCACTGCCCCTCCCTTCCGAGCCATTCGCGCAATCCCTCACCGAGCATATTAAAAGACAACACCGTGAATAAGATGCATAGTCCCGGGCTTAAGGTCAGCCACCAGGCCACTCCAAGTGCTACCCGTCCCTCGTTGAGGACGTTGCCCCAGCTAGGAGTGGGAGGCTGAACGCCTAACCCTAAGTAACTCAGCACCGATTCGGTGAGAATCGCCCCTCCGACTCCTAAGGTGGCACTGACCAGAATCGGTCCCATGACATTCGGCAGAATATGCCGTGTGGCAATCCACCAGTTAGAGGCTCCAAAGATGCGCGCTGCCAGCACAAAATCACGCTCCTTGATGCTCAAAACTTCAGCCCGAACCAGACGTGCTACCCCCATCCAACCGGTTAGGCCGATGACTAGCATGATGTTGTAAATACTCGGTTCCAAAATAGCAATGACGGCAAGAAGCAGAAAAATCGAGGGAAACGCCATCATCGTATCCACAAAACGCATCAGAATCGCATCGACCCACCCTCCGAAGTAGCCTGCAAGCATCCCAATCGATGTGCCCACCAATACGGCTACTCCAACGGCGATAAAACCGATGATGAGGGAGATGCGCGAGCCGAAGATCAAGCGGCTGAGCACATCCCTTCCCAACGGATCTGTCCCTAACCAATGCGCTCTACTTGGAGGTAAGAGGGCTTGACTTAAATCCACCTGTAATGGATCATACGGGGCAATCCAAGTCGCACCTACCGCAAGCAATGCGAGAACGGCTAGGAAAAGAACACCGACTATAAAAAGACGGTTTCGAATCAGCATCCACTCTACCGTTGCGACTCTCCCACACGGATGCGAGGATCAGCCCAAGCGTAGGCCAAATCCGCCAGAAGATTGCCGATTAAAGTAAGAAACGCTCCGATTGTCACCAGGGCCATCACCACGTTTTGATCCCGTGCCATGACGGCATCGTAAAACAGACGTCCCATGCCCGGAAGAGAGAAAACCGTCTCCATGACCACACTTCCTGCAATCAGATCCGGCAAGGAAAGCCCAACGATTGTGACGATAGGCAGAAGCGCATTGCGCAGCCCGTGACGGAACCAAATCTTCCAAGGCTTCAGCCCTTTCGCATAGGCGGTGCGGATATAGTCCTGCCGCAAGACGTTGACCATGCTCGAGCGCACGTAGCGGGAAAGCCCTGCTAGGCTAATAAACGTCATGACCCCCACGGGCAAGATAAGATGCCATAGCAAATCCCCCAGACGTCCTATCCAAGGCAATACTTCATAGTCCAGCGCATGCAGCCCGGAAACAGGAAGAACACGAAGGTGCACCCCGAAGAACGTAATCCCCAACAGAGCCAGCCAAAATCCCGGAATGGA
>JACPAW010000092.1 GCA_016180605.1 Candidatus Omnitrophota bacterium
AACTTTATAGACAGGGGTTCTTGATCCAAATGGCAATGAGTATCAACCCACTCAAGCGGCATCCTGAAGCAGCGACTGGAAATCCACTTTGGACATCAAGCCGGCAACTTCCGGATCGCGCAAGAGTTCTGTGAGCTTCGGATAGACTGCCAGTTTTGCAGCATCTTGAGTTTTCATGAGCGTTTGGAATTCTGGATCCATTAAAAGAACACGGAATTTAGGATTTTCCAAGAGCTTCTTCATGGACTCATCCTTCAGCAAGCTTTGCATGGCTTTGTATTGCTTAAGAGACTGGCGGATTTTATCGAACATTAAGGGGTGGTCTTAAGGAAGAGTGTAACGGGAAGTTTCTTTTGGCGAACCCAGCATGTGATCCAAGCTGTATCGCCCCGGGCCAATGAGAATGAGTGCAATGAATACAATTCCGTCTTCTATCGCATGGGAAGCTGCCAGCAAACCTTCTCCACCGGCTAAGTGTTTGATTGAAGCCACCGCCATGGTAGAAGCCATCAAAGCAGCCGCAGGCCGCGTCCAGTAGCCTGCGATGAGAAAAAGCCCGCCAACGAATTCGCTGCACCCTGCCAGGAAGCCCCACAGTGCCGGCACAAAATGAATGCCCAGATTCTGCATGGCCAAGCCGACTTTTGCCCAAACCTCGGGGCCTCCGAAGAGCTTTGGAGCGCCATGAAAAAGAAACAGGACTCCTAGCCCCACGCGCAGCCACAGAAGCCCTACATCGATCAAGCTGGGATTTAAGACGTTGTTCATTAACGCTTCGGGCTGCCTGTGGAATCGATTCCAGCAAAAGTGCCGAGGATAATCAGCCCCAATCCCACGGTGCAGGAAATCAGATCATCGCGACGCAGTACAGTAGCCAAAGCCAGGACAACCAGCACCAAACCGCATAAGGTTAAGATAAAGCTAAGACGACGGTACATGCGTCCTCCCTTCAGTCCCACCTGATTAGCGAAGCTAATCAATACCGGTGGGACTAGAAAGAGTCCCACCACTTGCGGTCTCCACTGAATGACTGCGTTATTCTATCATACCCCTCTTAGAATTTTCTTCGGAAGATAAGAAAGAGCCGATCAAACCAATTTCGATGCTGATCCTTGGTAGGATCCACTTCGGGTGAAGTGCCATCTAGTGTGGGGGGCTGCAGCGATTGTGTTCCAGCACTCTTTTCGGCCTCGACACTGATGGATGTGGCCTCGCCAAAGCGGTAGCCTGCTCCCCCTCGCTGCTTTATCGTGCCATTCGGCTCATTCGGTGTGGGAGGCTCAAGCACGTAACTAGCCTCAACGCGGTCAAACAAAAGGGTCTTGGCACCCGCTTCTCCGGTCTCCGGATTGTAGGTCAACGCCAACTCACTCAATCCGAATTGTTTGGCAATACGGCTGACGGAGCCGCCGAAAACAAAATAGTCGATGAAATCCTGGGCCAGTTCCGTGGAAAGGTAATCATGCCCAAATAGAGTCTCAGCACTGCTCCAGCTTTTCCCGGTCACAAGCATGGCTAAAAGCCTTCGCTGGCCCATGGGAGGAGAAGAGCTCAAACGCACCTGAGGTTTACCGAGCTTTCCTGTGATATTCATCCGGATGGTGGTGTTATCTACGACAGCGGTCCCGCCAACATCCACCGCCGGCTGCATCGGGTTTCCATCCCACCTTAATAAACTCGGTCGCAGCCTCATCAGGGTGGTCTTGGAACTCAAGATCCCCTGTCTTAAGGTCAAAGTACCGAGCAACCCAACCGGCGAGAATTTACGGTTTACCGTCAGGTCGACTTGGCCTTGCGCGTCGTTAAGCTGCAAACGCTTATGCAGCAACTCTTGCACAATAAAGGAACCCTCCACTTTCAGTTCCTCCCAAGAACCTTGCGCACGCCACTCCACATCCGTGCAAGTACCCCGCACCGCAGGAACATGCAAGGCGGAAGAAAAAGCAGCAAGCAACTCCTGAATGCTCAGGGCCTTGCTGTACCCCTGCACATCCAGCTTCCCGGCATTCTGCCTGGCAAAAAGAATGATCGGCTCGGAGATGGGTAGCGTCAGCCGCGCATTGTAAATGGACCGCATGTGCCGCAGATGCAAGGCAGAGCCCCATTCCAAGCGCTGGATCTTAAGCGTGTGTTCTACCGGAAATGCGGCAATGCCTTTAGCTTCGAGCTCTTCCAAAGACCACCCTTTAAATACGCTGCCCTTAATGGCGGATACGGTTAACTTTTGAACTCGGCCCGGCCAGTTCAATTGCACCCTTTCTAAACGGATCGGCACATGAGCAAAACCCAGCAGGCGGATCGGCCCAACTAAGATGCGTTCGCAGCGCACCCAGCTCTGGGGGTCTTCGCCTTTCAAATTCTTTAAGACCAAATCCTCGATGACAAAACCGTTGAAAAGGTTCCCGCGAAGAGTCTGCCACTCATGCCCTCCGGCATAGCCAGAGAGCATGCCATGCGCTAACCCCGCCGCACCGTAGGGGGACCATACGGCAACAGCTGCTATGACAGCTACCGCAATAATGAACCCTACCAACCACTTCAGAAGACCAGACATGATGAGATTATCCGTCGAGGAGAGACTGCTTGACTCTAGTTTAATCTTCTTCGAGCAAGCAAGCAAGAAAGTACCACTCCCTTGCCGAAAGACGGCTGAGCGAGTATGATTGACGACGACATGCTCAGTGAGGAAGAACGGCGAGAAATGTTGGAAATGGCAAAATCCACCAAAATCCGAGAGGAGTTTCGGATTCTTAAAGCTGCCTCCCGCCGTTCGCTTAATGTGGATCAACTCATGAGTTTTCTCACCGGAATGAGCGAGCTTAACCCTACCTTGGTCCAACGTACCCGATTTGTTGCTTATCCGCGCGCACTTCTGTGACCCCCCTTCAATCACTTATCCTTTTCGATTTTGTTTCAGCGCTCATCTGTGGTATTGCCGAAGGTGGGTAAAAGAGCTGGCCGGGTGGGATCAAGAATCTCATAACGGGCAGCACGATCATGGATCGCTCGCCACAAATCACGGTTAGCTTCGAGGGGCTGATTGCCGTTTTCGCGGTACAGCTCATCTAGGATACGCAATCCTGCCCGCAGCCGAAGCAGCATCGTCCGCTGCAGATCCACTTCCCCGCGATCGTATGCTGCCTTAGCGAAATACCAGGCCACTTGCCAGATTTCATTGTAGTCCAGGAAATTGATATTCCATGGGGCGATGTCTTCCAATTCATTTGGAGTGGCCATTAGCCAAGCATTTTTATCGGTGTCAGCATGGATATAGGAATTCAAAAGACGCGCCATCTCAATAGAAGTCTTTTGAGGTATGGATTCACCAAATAGGACTTGCCAAAAAACTTCAAGCGCTTTAACAGTCCCCTTGACCAATCTCACACGATCCCCTGCCCGGACACGACTATCATTGCGAGCGATCGCACGCAGGGCAATCCAAGTAAACTCACAAACGGTCTGGCCTACTCTTCGCGCAACCGATGTAGGCTCCCATGGTCCCTGGCCCCAGCGTCCATCCGACCAGTCCATCAAGTGTCCGTCTATCCCTATGTTTACATAGCGTACAAAATCTGCAGCCCTGGCTACATGACCCTGACCATCTATGATCAAATCTGATAACACCTGACTACTGGAATCAGCGTCAAATAACGGCACATCCATTAGATCTGTAAAAGGAGCGTTCATCCATCGGAATGGATCGGTTGGCATAACCGGACGCGGTTGTTCGTCCACATGCCACTCGTGCGAAGCAGGAGCCAGAGTCAACCAGCCACCCATACCTACCAATAATCCAAGCTCCAAGGCAGCTTGTCGTAAGCGACTATGAATGTCCGGAATCCTTTCGTCCGTCAGCCGATACCAAGGTCGTGGATCATGTGTTTGGTAAGCATAGGCCTCGGCACCCGCATCATATAAAACCGGTAACGTTTCCGGATCCACACCTGATGCTGCCAATAATGACGCCGTTAAGGCAGCCCGCAAGAGCTCCTGAGAGGCGTCCTCCATTGGCCAGAGCCGCTTCACAACAATGGTCTGCTCACCTACTCGTACGGAAGAAGAACGCCGCCCCCACTTTCTGCCTGGATCAGACAACTGTGGGAGATTCGCGAATGCGACCCGGGTACTCATCCACTGCTCCAGAAACGGTTGGAGAGTCAATGTGGTGCTTCTGCTTCCAAAAACGTATAAACCCATCCACGCTGCCAGAACAGTCAGCGCCTCTTGATTCACCGGATCGACATCCAATAATTTTTCGAACAAAGGTTTTATAAGAGGCATGAGAAAAGATTGCGCTGGATCAAATTTCATGTCCTTTGCAGCTAATATGGCAATGGTGATTTCGGCAAGCCACGCCGCTAATGGACTCATTTCCGAAGCTTTCGGCCATGACACATCCCCTGCCCCTTGGACGTATTGCCTCAGAGGTTTTAAGGCCGAGGCAATCATCTGAGGATCGCGAGAATGGAGGGCCAGATACCGCAATGCTTCATAGGCCTGTCCATCATCCAAAGCCTTAATCGTAGAAGCTTGAACGGCAGGAGGTGCCGGTGCCATCTGTTCATTCAGCAGAGGATGCAACACATGCGGAATGACATCCCACCCTGCAGGATAGGCATCCAATGCGCTTTTTTGTCGCTCCCATATACCCAAAATGTGCGCTACCGTTTGCGAATCCTGCAGAGTCCATCCGATGGTCTTCCAAGCGATCCAGCGAGAGAGGACATTGAGCAGTTTGACTTCCTGGCTCCATTGGTAGAGCAGTAGATCTTCCTGGCTGATGGAAGTCCATACGCGAACAGATAAAAGCAGGTGAACTAAAGCTCGGTCATGACTCAACCGTCGTAGCGCTGCTTCATCACCGAGCTCAATGAGACTGGTCAATGCCTGGAGCTGGGTTTCTGGCCAACGGGCTGTGGATGCAATCTGTTCCAAATCAGAGTTCAACCGAAGCCAACCGATCGCTTTGGCAGCCTCAACACTTTGAACCATCGCCTTCCCCTCTACCTTCCGATTCAGCAATCGCTTTAATTTATCGTCATGACGCAGCGCTTCCAGGACCGGTTCTCGAAAGGCTGACGGCGTATCCTGAATGGCTCCCAGAGTGGCCACGATCAGGGACGCATCATCTAGATTTTGAATAGCCTGGATGGCCGCATCCGAAGACTGAAGGACAACAAGCGCATGGATTCCCTGGATAAGCTTTTGGCGCATGTGTCTCTCAAAATTTCGATACATCCGCTGCGCTTCATGACGGCGATACAACAGATTAGTTCGCGGATCAGACAACTGCTGGCTGCTCTTTTTGAAATCCAGAACGTCTTGCCTTATGACATCTGCAATTGCTTGGGGAAGGGTGGGAGCTTCTTGCAAACGAGCCAGCAAAACCGGCTCCTCTCGAGAGCCTATTTCTTCAATCGCTTCCAGAATGACGTCCACATTCTTTCGACTTCGCATGAGCTGGGTTAACAAATACGGGGCTTGCCTTTGGACCAGAGCAATGATGGCAGCTACGCGAACCGGCGAAAAAGAAGATTCCTCAACAAACCGATACAGTAAGGCTTCGGCTCCCAACGAATTGTCTTGCGACTCTGCCAATGCTGCGATTAAAACATGTGAGACATCCGAGTGGGACTGGGCAACCCAATCAATCAAGTCGAGTGGAGTGTCGGAAAGATAGGTTTCCACTAACCTCCTTGCCAATGGAAGCTGCATTTCGGAAGACGCATAAGATATTTTTTCCATAAGAGTCAATACGGCTTCCCTTGGTGGCAATGCTGCCACCAAAGCCATGCTGTCTTCGACAGTTTGGTATTCGGTAACTTCTTGCAAGGGAACCGCTTCACTTGTCACGGCTTGCCCTCGGATCCATCCCACCAATCGCTGAATGAGACGACGCAGCGGCCCAGGACCTTGGAAAAGCAGGATGATACCGACTATTGCTGCTAAGAGAGCGAAGAAGCCCAGGATAGGCGAAGCAACCCAAGCGATTGCGATAAGAATGGATCCAATCAAAGCACTTCCCCATACATCGAGGAGTGTGTGACCTGGTAAAGGAGTCTCCGGGAACTCACTTGATTCAGTGACTGCATCCAAAATAGCCAAATCAGTGGTAATGCCCTCTGACGTTGCCCTTCGCAAAAACTTCGCATCAATAAGAACTACATTACCCCGCGGGCCAACCATCCAATTATCCCGATGAGGATGAGTGTGGGTGAGTTCTGCATCTTTGTGGAGAGAATCGAGTACAGAAACAAGCCGTTGTTTGAGACTAGGCTCAATGATTCCCTGTTCATTCAAAGGCCAATGTCCCGATAGTCTCAAATCTAGCTCGTAGTAGGTTGCTCTTTCCGAAGACAAGAAAGTAGGAACGTATCCTTCTGGCGCTGTCTCTATAAGATGCTCAATTTCACCACGATTATATGTTCCTACAGGTAATTGCCCCAGGAAGTACCGCTTTAGAAATCCTGCAAATTCGTGAGCCAGAATGGGCTTCCTGATAATGCGAAGGTGTGTTTTTCGATGCTCGAATACAGAAAGAATGCCAAGCGCGGATTCAAGGGGAGAGGTTGATGCCGTAAATCGAGGCTCGGAAACGCCATGCCTGCGGATATCCTCTGCTAACTCTTGAACTCTAGGATCATCCCAGCGGGGTGGAAGGGCTAGCTGAAGCTCCAGCGCTTCGAAGAATCCGGGCCGTTCGATGATCCGGCTCAGAGCATAGAGGAAGCTGGCTTCCTCCTGCTCATCCGGACCCAACCATTCTGCAGCAAGGAGGCTATCTTGTTGGGTTAAGCGGGTTTCTTCCGCCTGTGAGTTACCCACTCCTTGCGCATGCTCGAGCTCGTGGGAGGCATTTGTACGGAAAAGGGTTCTGCGCTGCAGCAGGTTGAATGAATCGGAGTAGACTCCTGCGTTTATTCCGATAAAGTCCCATTCGTGATGGGCACGGTCGTCTTGCTGGTGGTTCTCGCCTAAGGTTGGAGATTGATCCAATACAGGGAAGATGAGGTTTGAGGGAAGTCTTCTGCGAGCTTTTGAGCTGCCTGGGAGTTCCCAACGGCGCTGCAGATCCGATTCGACTAAGGCTCCGATTTCAGAAGCAGACATCCCAAGACCTTCGATGTGACGGGAGTCGATAAAAGCTTGCTTACCTTCAACCGTGACCACGTGAAAAACAACCCCTCGACCGTTCACTTCAACGCTCACCGTCCCATCTTCCTTGATTGGTTGGCGCTTCAAGTTCTCCCAAAGAGCCTTG
>JACPAW010000093.1 GCA_016180605.1 Candidatus Omnitrophota bacterium
AAGTTGTGAATAGCCATTTCCATGATCTGACGGCACTCTGGCGACTGGATGCGGCAAAGGAAGCTCTGGGCGCCCTCGGCATTAATCTACACGGTGATGATAATGAGGTAGGATACAACCTATTCGAGAGAAACTCCGCGCAGTGCACGATGAGTGATGGCAACGTTCAACACTACAGCGCACCCTTTGAAATCTTCAATGCCAACCGTAGCTTGATTCATCACAACCGGGCATTTGACCACCGCAAACACGCTGAGTTTGGACACGATGCAACGCATACCTCGGATGATAATGTCTTAGCGTACAACCTCTTTGTCAGTCCCCGTCCTGATGCCGTGGGTCCCAATATTCATGGAGCGGCTAACCTCTTCGGTCCGGTCAACAGGACGAAGATCTATAACAACACCATTCTCTTTACTGGTTCCGGCAGTCAGGCGCTGGTGTGCGATTGCAGCGGGGACGCAACGATTCTGAACAATATTTTGGTTGCCGACTGGAAAGCAGGCTTCTATAAAGGAGTATTTACCGAATCGAATACGATCTATTGGAGAGTCGTTGGGGCACCACTCGTTCAATTTGTAAACGGTTCACTCAGTCCCACATCACGCAAAATAGATCCGCAGTTTGTTAATCCGGCAGTTTCCGGCGGGAATTACCGTCTTCAATCGACATCTCCTGCAGTGGATACGGGAATGCTTGAACCCATGCTGAGCGGATGGAATCGTGATCTTGACGGGATAGCCACCCCGCAGGGAGAAGCAGTTGATATCGGCGCGTATGAATTAAAATAAAACTCTAGAGCCCATCCACCTTGACAGATACTCTGCTTTGTTATAATGTCGCGGATTAGATGAAAAACGGCTTGATCCAATCCTCGCCTGCCGAACGAATCCGCCCTTCTACTATCGCCCAGCAGCTCTTGCTCTTGCTGATCCTGCCATTGGCGTTTCAAATCCTTTTCATGGTGGCACTCATCCGCGCTCAACATCATAGCGAGCAAGCCCAGCGGCTTTCGGCGCGCGCCGAAGCGTTCACCGCCAATGCGTATGGTCTTTTGGACCTTCTGCTTAAAGCGGATGCGAACCTGCGTACGGGTTTGTTAGAGCAAGATCCTGGCGCACTCACCTCCTACCGTAATGCCGCGGAGCAAATTCCGTTCGCTTTGGAGCGTTTGCGCCAAACGATCACGGAATCTCCCCGGCATGCCGCTGTTTTTGGACGTTTGGAGAAAAGAATCAATGAAAAATTCTCCTTCATGGACGACATCGCCGTCAATGCATCCTCTGCTACAGCCAACGCGGTGGCTCTGACCGATTTGCTCGAGCGAAATAACGCTTCAACGGCTACCATTCAGGAAGCGGTGAGTGCTTTCGTTGAAAAGTCGCTCCAAATTACCGACACACGCCAGCAAGCAATGAAACGATCCCTCCGGCAGCTTCATCGCCTCATATGGACCACTTTGATCGTCCTTATCGGATTAACCTATTTGATATGGATATTCATCCGAAGCGGAATTGCTAAACGGCTCTCCCTGCTTATTGAAAATACGAAGCGGTTGACATCCGGCGAGCCGCTCGTTCGACCCACCGGCGGCCAAGATGAATTCGCCCGGCTTGAGCAGGCCTTCCATAAGATGGCGGATGCCCTTGCGGCATCGATGAGCAAGGAACGACTGGCAAAAGAAGCAGCGGAATCAGCCAACCGCGCCAAAAACGAGTTTCTGGCCAATATGTCGCATGAGCTGCACACGCCGCTGAATGCCGTTATCGGCTATTCCGAACTGATGCGCGATGGGACGGTCGGTCCCTTAAGCCCAACGCAGCAAGAATACACGCAATACGTCTGTGACGGCGGCCGTCATTTACTCTCTTTGGTAAATGACATCCTTGATCTTTCGAAGATCGAGGCGGGCAAAATGGAGCTCCATCTTGAGACCGTCGATATCAAAACGCTGCTGCAAAACAGCCTTGCCATGATCAAAGGTAGAGCGCTGACGCATGAGCTGGAAATTTCGCTTCGCATCGCCGAAGACACAGGCTCCATCCGCGCCGATGAGCGCAAAGTCAAACAAATGGTCTTCAACTTGCTTTCCAATGCAGCCAAGTTCACGCCGGATGGAGGAACGATCGGAGTGGAAGCTTTGCGCCAGGACAAACAGGTCATCGTAACCGTCTGGGATACAGGAATTGGAATCGATCCGAAAGATGCGGATAAGGTCTTCCAAGAGTTCCGGCAGATTGACAGCGCCTATTCCCGGAAAAATACCGGAACGGGGTTGGGCCTTTCTCTGACTCGACGGTTTGCCAAACTTCACGGAGGATCGATCTGGTTTGAAAGTAGTGGCAAGAATCAAGGCGCGCGATTTAGCTTCGCTCTTCCCGTTTCCGGACCCGAAAACAGTACCAAAAAAGATAAAACTTGACAAGACAATTGCTGTACCTTATAAAACTTAGTTAATGTTGCCTATTAGGGTCATTCCAATAATCGGCTGCGCCATTGGATTAGGTTTAAGCCAACCCTCCCTTTACGCGGCAGATCCTGCCAAAAGACTCTCTTCTGGAAATACCCCCCCCATCGAAAAACAACCCAAGAATTCCGAAGAAAAAGCATGGTGGATAGAGCCTCTTCCAGTCCCATTCGATCCTGAGTTGGAATCTCTTATAGTGGAAGTACAAGAGAGCCTGATCACGCTCAACAAACAAATGGTGCGCCGAAAGGAGCGTCTTAAGGACACCGAGGATCCTTCTGTGAAGGCTCAATTGTATGAGGAACTAGAAGCTCTTCGAAAAGAGCAAACAGAGTTGGAAGGCCTTCTCCATCAGCTTGTTAATGAAGCGAAAATCAGCCAGCGCACGGAGATCGATGAAGCTCTCGCGAAAGCGCGTTGGCTTGAGCAGCAGCAGGAGCGGTGGTATCAGAAGGAGGAGCTTCTCCGTGACCGGCAAGAGTAGGAGTTTCCCAAGGCTGACGGGATACGGTCTTGCCGCGTTGATGGTGCTGACTCTGCCCACACAGGTCCTGCTTGCGCAAGAAAAAGCTCAAGGAGACGATTCCACGGAAGGCGTAACACGGCGGCGGGAGCTTCCACCGCTGACCGCGCAGATTCCCCCTGAAGAAGCGCTGGCTGCCATCAAGCGGCGCGCACAGAAGATTCTCGAAGCCCGCCGGGCCGCCCGTCGCTTGAAGTTCTCCGGAGAGCTCTCAACCGCCGTGGCGTATGAAACGAACCCCGGCACCGCATCGGACCACAAAGGCGACACATCCTTGGAGCCGAATACGTATATGCTTCTTTCGAAGAAGCTTACCCCCGCGCTGACGTGGCAGGGTACGTATTACGGCACCTACCTGCAATATGTGAGGTACCACTCGGGGGATTATACCGATCATATCATCACCCCACTTAAACTGCAGTGGCAACCAGGACGGGTGTGGCGACTGGAAAGCTGGATGGATCTGGAACGAAACCAATATCGCGACGATGCGCGAGATTCCAGTTACAAGCAGATCAAATGGACAGGACGCATCCGGCAGAACCTGTTTAAATCCTGGTACCACCAGCTCCAGTACGAATGGTTCGGCAGAGACTACACCCATAAAAAGGCGCGGGATGGGGCTGGGGCGGATACGGAGACGTATCGAAAGGATGCGCGCTATCGATTTCGGCACAAGGTGGGGACTACCGTCAAAAAAGCGCTTCTTTCAGTCGAGAATGATTTTTATCTGAATGAATCGAACGATGCGCGCAACGACTATTACGACTATGAAGTGTGGAAGATCAATAATTCCGTTAGCGGCAGTCTTACTAAAAAACTCTACCTCAGCGGGAGTTTCGCTTTTGAGCGCAAGAACTATCGAGAGCGCCCGGTAAGCGGCCTTGTGGTAGCCCGGTATGACGATAAGTACACGCTCAGCAGTTCAGCCAGCTATGATCTGAATAAGACGTGGCGCCTTGCCTACGGGTTGACCTTCGATCATCTTGGCTCCAACGAGCCAACGGGCGAGTACGATAACGCCAAACACTCCTTCACCGTCACCGCAAAGTTCTAATTTCGTCCGTCAATAAAAACAAAACCCCGACGTCGTATCACACAACGCCGGGGTTTTCGATTATCTTATCCGCATAAGCCTCACTGGAACACTGAGTTCGGAGCGGTATCCGCCGGACTAGTCGCCGTGTGATCGTGTCGCGTCCCATCCGTATGAACGTGGATCGTGTGCTCATGTGAGGTGGTGTCTTCGTGCACATGGATCGTTGTTTCGTAGCGCTCCTGGGCGAGCGTCTGGCTGTTGCTCTGGATATCTTGCTGTAATTCCGTTGAGGTGGAAGTGGTAGTGGTATCTCCGGCCGTCCAGCCAGTACTGCTATAATCGGTGCCTGCCGGCTGCCAGGTCTCACCGGAACTCGACACCCAGCTTCCACTACTATCTTGTGTCCAGGTTTCGCCGGTGGAGGCTGTTCCGGTGCTGCTGTAGGAAGTGCTCTCCCATCCACTGCTGTAGTTCATCCCACCCATGTTAGGTTCCCAACCTCCTGTCGATGGGTTGATGCCGTAGTTTGAGCCCTCCCAGCTACCAGTGGACGCCGGGCCACCGCTGTAAGCATTCTCGAATCCGCCGGCGTAGGAAGTTCCACCCGTGTAGGTTGTCCCACCCATGTGGGGCTCCCAGCCTCCGGTACCCGGGTTGATGCCGTAGTTGTCGCCTCCAGTATACCCTGAGCGCCAGCCGGATTTGTCACCGCCTGCCTGCTCGTAGGCGAAGGCTTCCGCGGCCCGCTGACTCATCGATGCAGCGGCAGCTTTCTCCTCAGGTGAAAGGGCTTGCCATTCACTGGAATTAGGATCAAAGATATTTCCTCCTGTCATCAGCTCTCGGGCCCGCGCCTCGGAAATGGTGCCCGACTTCGTCATTGCCTCAACTAGCGAAGTCGTGCTGCCGTCAACCTGCGTGTATCCTCGGCCACCCATACTACCCATGCCAGAACCTTCAAAGTAAGTTCTGGCCATCTCGCCAAGCCGTCCATCCATCGTGCCCGCTTGTCCCATCTCCGCCATCGCCTTAGCTAGCGTCTCTTGGTTGAGTTTGCCATCACGCATCAACTTGTCGATGACCGAGGGATCGTTGAGGTTCAGGTTTGAGTCAACACCCAGCTTGTTGGCCAGCTCCTTTGCAGCGCCGGTGTCGTAGCCAGGCATATTGGAACCTCGGCCTTCATAGGGGCCGCCACCCGCGTAACCTCTAAATCCACCCATCTCATTACCACTAGTGGACCATCTTGCAAACTCGAATTCCGCCGACCGCACGAACTCTGGCGGAGCACCCTGCGCGATCATCGTCTCTTTCCAGTCGCTGAACATCTCATTGGCGTGCGTGATCATTTCGGACGAGGGAGTGTAGCGTTCCCCGCTCTCAAAGGCCTTCATCTGCCGCTCACCCTCGCGCAACATGAGCTCACGCTCCTTGGCCAGCTCTGGATCGGTGGTGCGCAAGGCCTCAAGCTCAGCCTGCGTGCGGCCTTGCCACTCATTGTACTGGGTTCGTGTCGTCTCGCGAACTACCTGAGGAATCACCGTACTCACATCGATCCCTTCCCGCTGAATGATGGCTACTTCCTGTGTTACCGCCGCCCGCGCCCGCGGATCCAGCACACACCCCTCGGCTACCTCGCGGATGAGTATTGCTAATTCCGGATCCCTCATTACTGTTGGATCGCTCGCAACCAAGGCCTCAACCCCCGCGTTTAACACGGGGTCCACATCCGCCAACTGTGCCAAGGCAACTGGAGAGGGTAGAGCCAAGCCCCAAACGATTAGCCCAGTTAGCAAGGTACGTCCCCGTTCCCACCCCGTCATCCTATCCTTTCCCATCTCATCCTCCTTGTTCCTATCTCGACAAATGGATTTCCACTCCTGCGGTTTTATAGGTTATGGCTGTGGCGTTTGACCACCGGACTCTGGAGCCTCGAAGCCTCCACCCATTCCTTGCTCGGGTGCCTCAAATTCAGGTGCTTCGAACTGCGGAGCCTCTGGAGCCTCGTACTCTGGAGCCTCCTGTTCCGGAGCTTCGTACTCGTGAGTCGGAGCCTCATACTCGTGAGTGGGAGCTTCGTATTCTCTTGTGGGTGCCTCATACTCTCGAGTCGTCGCTTCGTATTCCCGTGTCGGAGCTTCGTACTCGTGAGTCGGAGCCTCGTACTCATGCGTCTGAGATTCGTACTCGTGTGTGGGCGCTTCAAACGAGCGCTCGGATGAAGCACCGAATTCTTGCTCCATATGCTCACGCGCCTCGGGAGTCATCTGCTCTGCCATTGGCACGCGGTCCGAGAGATCTCGTTCAAACCCGCCCCCATGCGACTCATATCCTCCGGTACGCTCAAACTCCGCTTGATACTTCTCTGATATTTCACGGTAGTTCTCTCTGGTCGCAGGATCGACCCGCTGTCCTTCCTCGGAATTTTGCCATCGCTCAAATCCCTCCCGAGGAGAAATAGCCTCTTGAGCCTCAATGCCATACTTCTCCATGACTTTCTCAGCCTGCTCGCGCAATGCTGCGTCCTTCGATGGATCACCGGTTCCTTGTTGGAAAATTTTCTCTAACTCTGCGCGGGCCTCTGGAGGCATATAGTTACCACCGATATTGGTAGCCCCTGTTCCAGTCTCTACTGGAGGACCAACCAACCCTACGCTAGAGCTAGAGAGGCTATTCGCCAAACGTCCCCCTCCCGCTTCATTGCTACCGGGTCCCGAAGAAGTGCCTGCGGTCCTCTCTTGTTCTAATGTCTGAAAATCGAGTTGGCCGGACTCTAATAGTTGAAGCTGCTCTTGCATCGCAGCACGCAGTTCCGGATCCTCTTCAGTCGCAATCTCGGATCGGATCTGTTCGATCCCTACATTGGTAGTAGCGGTGGGAACTTCAGCCGCTTCAACGGAGGACTCATCTGCAGCATGGACGAACGTCGGAGAGATCAAAAAGAGGGCAAAGATACCAATCCCCACTATCCCCACACGCATTACTGGACGTATCCCCATCCTGCACCTCCTAGTAAACAAAAAACCCTTTGCTCGAAAGCAAAGGGGTGCGCGCTTGGCTTACGCCAAGACCGTTTCCGGCAACTGGCTGCCTTACCCTGCACCACGCAGGGGGTAGGCCCTATAGCTTTGCGCCCCACCCTTTCGAGTAGTTTGCC
>JACPAW010000094.1 GCA_016180605.1 Candidatus Omnitrophota bacterium
GTTCTGGGGCAATGAAGGCTTCACGAACAGGGGTTGCGATGGCTGCGGGGAGACCTTCCTGCCCAGCTTGCTTGAGTTCCTGCGAGAATTGGAGCAATTCATTCGAAGAATAGGCGCTTCTGTCACCCATAACATGGACACCCGCGCTGCTAATCTGCAAACTGACGTCTACGGGATTGTTATGCAGGATAAGATTAGCGAGGCTACCCGGTGGAGCCCATAGGATGAGTATCCCGTTAAAGAGAACGCGTGCTCCGGGGGGCAAGATGGTTCTTCCTCTGGACCAGCCTTCAGCCGTTTCTTGCCAGCTAGGATCGGCAACCGCCAGCTCCTCAACCGTAGGCGCTGCGGCCCATTGAAGGCCAAGCTCAAGCAAACCTTGCGCTTCTTTTGATCCGTCTGCAATTTGTTTCAGGAGAGCCGGAGCCAGAACGACGGTACGATTATCCACGCGAATGGGAGTACCGTTGGTGTTGCCAGAGCGCACGACACAGTTGGCACAGGCAAGCGAAGCGATGTTTGTCGAGAGTGCCTCAAGCGCCTGCCAAACCGGTTGCGGCATTCCTTCCGGCTTAGCCGCTGACAGCTCACCGACTGCCCCTAGCTGAACCGACCAAGTGGCCTGACGACCGAAGAGTCTTGCCCAATTCGGCGTCCAGGTTTCATCGACCCACCCGCGCTGCTCAAGCCAGTCGTTTAAGCGATTAATCCAAGGCCCACCAAAACCCGAGTAGAGTGTTGTGCCACTCTCGGAAGAAGCCGCTGCCACGATCACTCTCCTCTTTCTTGAGATCTAGATCAAGCAAATCGTCCTCAGCAAATTTTCCTTGTGTCTCGGGTGGCGGTAATGCTCTCAGAATTCTCCAAGCTTCCCGTGCTTGGGAAACGTCTCGACTTGCCCCAAAAGATCCAAAGAAAAGATTAAAAAATGTGAAATTCCAGAGAAGAGAAAAGATTGCGAACCACATTATGGCGTTTTCTGGCAACAACGTGTTGTAGAACAATATGGCAGAAAAGACAAGAATAAGTCCAGTGGCCAAGTTAACAATCGGAGCACTTAGATAGACTGCGATCATCCTTGCCAAGTATGTCCTTGCTTCTTTCTCTGTTGAAATAACTAAGGTAGCTTTGGACTTTGACTGGTCTGGATCAACGTTAAATTCTTTAGATGCTCCAAGCGCCTTCGCAAGAACTTCATCTGTCACCCCCACTTCAGAGAGCACGCTCGGTGGCCACCACTTAAGATGAGGTTTGGCCTGAGGAAGTAGGAGCTTGTGGATGAAGTAATGCGCTGTTTCATGAAGACCGACCGCAAAAGAAACTCCAGCAAACACTGTAAGTATAAAGATGGGTAGAATAATCGCTAACAGTGGCGTAATTTGGGATAAAACATTAGTGAGCCATTCTAATGAGATGCCAAAGCCAGCGCTCTGAATTCCCGGAGTGCCGGTGCCACCGAGGAGTGCTCCAACAACGCCCAAGATAGCCGCTGCGAGGGTTGCGTTGCGCAAGCGACCGAGTTGTTGCTGTAGACGGTTGATGTCCTGGACTGCTTGCTGGGCTTGGAGTTGATTCTTCGGGTGGCGCGCTCTGGCACGAGCATCACGTAACGCATCCTGAGTCTGCTCGATCTGTTGCTGAGTCGATTGTTGAGCAGACGATGCTGGCTTGTTGGACATAAACCACGCAACTCTTTGACCGTCAAGCTCTGTCCAAGTCACCACCATGGGCTCCGGTGCAGAGCCGGGTACCTGGATAACTTTGACAGCCTCAATTGCAGGACCATTCGCTTGATATACCGGTGGCTGCTCTGGACCTGGCTGTGGCAGTTGTCCCGGTAATTGTAAGCTTGCCTGCCGGATTTCCAGATAGGCAGTCTGCGAACGATCGGTTGGAAGGAATTGAACTCGAAGCTCAATGTTAGAGGGACTTAAGTCCAGTCCGGATGTTGCCAATTCTGAAAGGCCTAGTGCGTAAAATGCTCCGCCTGGTGTTAGGGTCACCAAAGGTGGCTCTTCGATATAGGTTTGCCGGTTGCGGTCGATAAACACCAACCGGACTTGTCCTTCAATCTGCGAAGGATCAACCGGCACAATGTAGAGCACAAGAAAACCACCTTGAGCAGCATAATCTGAGAGCCGGTCTTCTGATGACTTAAAGCCATAGAGAGCACCCTGCTTGCCTTCTTCTGTTTGCGGCTCGTACGTCAATGGGACGATACCCACGTTACGCAAAAGATCGGTCTGCGGCGCTAAAGGTGTGCTGGGAGTAGCTGCCGGCGGTACCGGTTGTGGCGCTGGCGTGACTTCTTCCCCTGCGCACGCGGCAAGGAACGCTACAATCACTGAGGCAATACCGATGAGTCTAGCCAACCTCGCTAATTTGTTCCAAGCTCTAGAGAGGCGGGAGGTAGAGAGGTTGGAAGAAAAAGTTGCGGAGCTATCAGAAAGATGCTGCTGATCGCTTAAGCGCTCGGAATCTGTGTCTATTTCACCAGGTGGACCCCGTGTTCTTGTCGGCCAGTTCCAGCCCATTTGCTCAGCTAGCGCACTGCCCCCCACCCACAACAATCCTGCCATCAACATGAGACTCAGGATCGTGCCAATCACTGCTCCGTACGCTAGAAAGAACACACCAACCCCAGCCGCATAGGCTCCAAACAAAATTGTCCCTACTGCCGTGGTAAAGACCTTCTTGGGGCGATAGAGTTTCCGTGCATTCACGGATTTTCCAATCACATCCAGTTTCGGCGTTCTGACAAATCCAGCCCGAGGAATAAACAGTCCTTCCATGACTGCCTGTCCCTTAAACAGAAGCGTTCCCATGCCGAGGATATCAAACGGGATCTTATGCTGCCACCGAAGTCGCAAAGGCAAGGCGCGCCATAAGTCTCCTTCTGTTTCAAGGCGGGTTATTCTGTAAAACACCATCGTAGTAGCTGTTGAGGTCAAGAAGAGTAGGAAATAGAGGAATTGCACAACGAAATCTAGGCCAAATGAGGATGCTATCCACAAAGCGGGAAAGAGCATCGTCGTGGCTATTAATGCAGCCAGGGATGTCAAAGAGTAAGTTAACCGATGTGTGGCATCGAGTTTAACGCTCAGTGGAAGGTCACTGCGCCACACTTGAGGAAGAATTTTCTTCATTACTTGCACACTACCCCGCTGCCATCGCATCTGTTGGTTTAGGAACGCTCCCATAGTGGATGGCAGCTCTGCAGGAACGGCGTGGTCATTAAGGAATATGAACTTCCAGCCTTTAAGCTGGGCTCGATAGCTTAAATCACCATCCTCCGTCTCCGTATCGGATTGCCATCCACCCGCATCGTCGATGGCTTGTCGTCTCCAAATCCCTGCTGTGCCATGGAAATGGATCCAATAGCCAGCACGGTTCTTCGATGTCTGCTCGATCACTTGATGTCCATCAAAACCAATCGCCTGTATGGCAGTAAGCACAGAATGATCACGATTCAAATGTCCCCACCGTGCTTGCACCACCGCCATTTGTGAATCGGTGAAGTAATCCACCGTCCGCCGTAGGAAGTCTGGCGTGATAACGAAATCAGCGTCAAAGATGGCAATCAGCTCGCCTGTGGCAGAAGTAAGGCCATTGGCAAGCGCCCCTGCTTTGTACCCTGTTCGATTCTCTCGATGGACAAGGATGATGTCATAGCCTTGTGACTTTTTCTCTTCAATAATCTTTCTTGCTAATTCGGTTGTTTCATCGGTTGAGTCATCCAATACCTGGACCTGGAGCTTCTCACGCGGATAGTCCACGTTGATAGCGGAAGTGATCAGGCGCTCTACCACATTGGCCTCATTATAAATTGGCAATTGGATAGTAACGCGCGGCAGCTCTGCTTCGGTAAAGCGGCGTACCGGCACAGGGATACGGTCCTTGTACCGCTGGTGCAACCAAATGAGATACACGGTGTAAAATCCCGCCAGAATCACTACCGAGACGGAAATGATATCGAGAAATAGGAGGCTTGCTGCGCCGTATTGCATGAGCAGGTTAAGGATAGTATCCAGCGAAGCTCCAAGACCTGCTGCCTGAATTCCCGGCGTACCGGTACCACCGAGGAAGGTTCCGATGGCTCCTAGGATGGCTGCTGCGAGGGTTGCGTTGCGCAAGCGACCGAGTTGTTGCTGGAAACGGTTGACGTCACGCTCTGCTTGTTGCGCTTGGAGTCGGTTGTTGGGATGGCGTGCTCTAGCCCGAGCATCCCGCAGGGCATCGTAGGTCTGCTCGATCTGTCGCTGACCGGTACGGTTATTTGGAATCAACTCAACCTTCAGAATACGCAACCAGGCATCGGCCTCATAGCGATCATCGTCGGTACCGCTGGAGCCGATCTTGATTACAAGTGCTACAATCTGGCGTGGGTCAAACAGGATGCGACCCTCAGCATCCTTGGAGATCCAGTCGTTATTTTCAACGACAGTCGCAAGGTTGACACCAACGGTCAGCCTGCCTGACTCAGTGATGTTGATCCAGTTGGCATAAACGGCTGCCCACTGGCTGCCACTCTTAAGGGATAGCTGAATTCCATTCGGAGTAGCACCCACCAGTCCTCGCGGCACTTCTGCTGTCACTTGAAACTGATAATTGCTCAAATCAAGGACGCCACCGCTTGTAAAACCAGGGTGTCCTATGTCATCATCGCGCAGATCGAAGAAGGCTTCGCCTTTGGACTGTCCCACAAGCTTGCGAACCCGCGCAAACTCTGCCGGGTCTGTAGGAGTTGTGGTATGGTCAATTCCTTCTCCTATGACTCGGGCTAAATCATTGATCCCTTCACCATGCAGTTGAAGGATCTTGCTTGCCAATTCATCGTCACTGAGCGATTCAAACTCAGGAATTGGCACAAACCCTTCGTAATCACGGGCTTGAATGAGATACTCCCGGATTCCTTGGAATACCTCGCGATAATTTCTTAGGAAAATGGCTGTCTGCCGCCGAATGTTGGCCTCCGAGACCAGATGCACATGGAAACTCACTGGTTCATCTAAAGCGTAGCGCACTTCGTCGATTGCTTGGCTGTCGATACCAGTTTGAGCCGTCCAACCTCGAGATACCGGCACGGTGAGCGGTTCAGCAGGTATCGATGGGACTTGTGGCGGCACAGGTGTGGATGTTGCCTCAACTGGCGATTGTGTGGGGGTCGCTGGAACAGAGGTAGGCGGTATGGTAGTCGCAGCAGGTAATTCAGGAGTGACAGTCGGCTGGCTTACTGTTGCCGTTGGAGCCGGTGTCGACTCTATCTCTTGCTCTGGCTGATTGGGTTGCTCCCATAGGCCGGTGACACTGGCGGCGATCAGCGCAACACCAGCGATGGATGTCGTGATGGAAGCAATCCAATGCGGCCGGGTAAGCTGGCGCGCGCCAAACCGGTAGAGCGCGTAGCCAATGGCACCTAAGATGAGTGCCGTTCCGATGATTGCCGCAACAACCGTTAACGGTGCAAAAGCTGAAAGTTGCTCAAGCAGAGCTTGAAGAAGTGTTGGGGTAGGATCGGAGAACATGGCATCCCATGCCAAGAACAAGGGGGCTGCGGCGGCAACTTTCTTAAGCACTGTGATTACCGTCTCGTCATCCGACCCACGCCAGGTTACAACCGTAGCTGTCAGTTCATCTAGCCCGTCGCGGTGTTGTTTTGGATCATACGGATAGACACCGTCATTCCAGAACAAGAACCACTCATAACCCTTGGCAGCAGCTTTCTCGATTTGTTCCGCATAGCCTAGGCGGCTGTCGGCTTCTGTAATACCAACTTCCACATTGTCAGGAAGGTTCAGTTCCCATACAGCGGGTAAGTCATCTACCGTATGGTCATAGAGATGGAAGGTAAAGAGAATGTCGAGGTCTGGGAAGCGCTCACCAAGATAGAGCCAGTAGGTAAGCTCCGTGTAGTCCCGCAGGCCTACGGTAACCGCAGCGCCTGAAGACTCTTCTTGAATCATCGTAAAGAAGGCTTCGATGAATTGTTGTTTCTGACGTAGCGTTCCTCCGGCACTGTGGATCTCATTGACGATGTCCCAGATGGCACGGCTTCCAAATTGTCTAAAGAATGGCCGGAAGCTTTCGATCAGGGCTTGTTGGGCTGTTGGGTCTTCGATAGCCCGAGTTAATGGTTCGTTGTTAACGGCTGCATCCAAGAGAGTGACGATGTGGTCGGTGATCTCGTAGGTATCAGCCAGATCAAGGTAATCCTCCATCGCTTTAAGGGTTTGTGGGGTGACCCCTTGGCCTTCGCGAAGGTCAAAGGCTGGCATGAGACGGAAGGCATGGATGTCGGAGACTTGAAGACCTCGGAAATAAGCTTCGATTTGATTGCGACTCTGGTTAAAGTGTGCCAGATCCCCATAGTTAAAGAAGCGGCCGGTACCGGTTATGAGCTCATCGATGGGTACTGGTCTTGCTTGGCCAGGCACCGAGCGTAAGAGCTCTGTTTCAATGGCTGGCTCCTCGGTGACACTCTCTACCGCCTCAATCGTAGCCTTCACTACCGTAACGGTTCCACTGAGCCGATAGTCATCATCCGCTGCTGAAAGAGTGGCAAATTTCAGACCAATCTGGCGAATCCCGGTTGCAGGGTCAAAGCCGGCATCACTGTAACCTTGGGGACTGACGTTGGCGGCTGTGGGCCGGTATGTGAGAGTCAGGATTCCCGTTGCCGGATCATAGTTGCTATTCTCAACCGTCAACTGACCCGCATTCCACTGGGTATTTTGCCAACGTCCCCTGCCATCCTCGGCAAAGATCTGGATGGAGCTAAAAGGTGCCTGGTCTGCCCATTCCTTGGGAACTTGAAGACTCACGGTCAACTGAAAGTCTCCTTGCCGTGGCTCGGAATAGCTGACGAGAATGGTGTCTTCTTTCTTGGCCTCGGGACCCTCGAGAGCCACTTCGATTGGATCCATTGCAGGCAACGGCCCAAACTGAGGTGTAGCAGTCGGCGTCGCAGTTGGTGGCACTGCAGTTGCAGTGGGTGGCACCCTTGTGGCAGTAGCGACAGGTGCTGCTTCGGTTCGTTCCTGCGTTGGGGTGAGTGGCACTGCTGTTGGTTTCTGAGTAGCAGTTGGTGCCGCTTCAGTTGGTTCCTGGGTTGGGGTGGGTGGCGCTACTGTTGGTTTCCTAGTCGCAATCGGTACTGCTTCGGTTGGTGTGGCCGGTACTGCTGTTGCAGTCGAAGTTGCAGTAGCCGCGACTTCGGTTGGCGGCACTATTGCCTCAACCGTAGCTGCTTGCGTTGCGGCAGGAGTCGCACTCACCGTAGGCTCCGTTGCTGGGATTTGTACCGTCGTTGCTTCGGCAGCAGCTTGTGTAGCAGTGGGTGTCGCTGTCGGTATCGCTGCCACCTTAGTGGGTATGGCGTCTACAGCCTCTTCGGGCGATGGTTCAGCTGGCATGAACTCCGGCACCTCATCGATGCCAAGAGGTATCCGCTCGCGTAATTCTTCTCTCAATGCCCCTAGAGACTCAACATCAATGGGTTGATCAATGTCTAGGATATCACGCACACGTGGGTCAAAGATCTCCATGTCTACTTGACCGGCAGAGCTGACGCTGCCATTAATGTGGATTCGATATTGGCGTATTGCCGCTGGGTCGTAGCGACTGGCTACCCGATCCGGACCTGGCTGGTGATAAACTGATTGGTATTCGCCTCCAGATTGGTAGAACACCGCGGTACCGACATCCACATGCCGAGGTGTATCGAGGTGTATCCTCTCCACCTACAGACCCTGCCTGTACCCAACGAGACTCCAAAGATCCTGAACCATCACCCCAGATGGCGCCGAAGAGAAATACCTTCCCTTCCATGGAAGCTAGTCCTTGAGCGGTCTCGATAATGATCGGCTGCTTTGCTGTCAGTGCTACTTGCTGCGGACTGAAGACCACCTGGAACATCAGCCGCCTTGAAGAGGCATCATAAGTAAGGCCTACGATTTGTGAATCATCTGTCCTCCAGCCATCCCCAACGTGCGCGTAGGTAAACCCAAAACCTTTGGCAAATACATCTGACTGACCGACTGACCCATAGTAGTTTTCAAGTGGGCGGACCATCCGTTCATAAGCATCTGTTGCTTCTCGATGCGATAGGCGTCCTTTGCTGACGTCCTCCTGTAGATCTAAACGCACTTCCTCCATAGCTACAATCGCCATGGCCAACAGTCGCTCGGCCTCAGCTACTTTGGTTGGATCATTTTCAGCGATTCTGAAGAGCATTTGGGCTTGTGTCACAAGACCCGCAATACGAC
>JACPAW010000095.1 GCA_016180605.1 Candidatus Omnitrophota bacterium
ATCGAGTAGGCAAACTCCATCTGGTAATTACCCTCGCACTCCGCTTGGTTGCCAAACTGCTCCTGAAGATAGCGGGCAAAGCGGTTGTCCTCATTCGGGAGCGCTTCCAGAACAAAGAGAAGCTTCGCCTGGGGAGTGCCTTCGATTGGCTGGATACCTTCCAAAGCTTGCTGAAGCCGCCGTTCGGTAGGAGCCAGTACCCGTACCACTTCGTTCCTCAGTTCATCTAAGGCAAGTGGTTTGGCAAAAAAGGCATCAACCCCTAGAGCTTTAGCAGCCTCCTTGTGTTCTTCATCGAAACCTGTGGCGACGAAAACTTTAATTCCAGGGTAATCCCGCTTCAAAATCTTAACCAACTCCAGACCATTTAAGCCAGGCAGTTTGATGTCCACCAATGCTAACGCAGGCTGATCTGTCTTAAGCAGCTCCAGCGCCTGCTCGGCTGAAGTCGCGGTCATCGTCTCATAGCCTCGTGTTGCAAAGTACGAATTTAAGGTATCCACCAAGGCCTGCTCATCATCTACTACCAGAATCTTGCCCTTGACGATAGCCTGCTGCTCAAGGTAGGCCGAGAAGTCCTCGCAGTCGGTGTAGTAGTTGCTCTCACAATAGTTATAAAGATAGAGCGATCGATCGGCCCCGGCCCATTTATGACCGCTCTCCGGCTTGATGCGACAGAGCACCTTTGCGTTATGGAACAGAGGACATTTGGCTGCCATTTACCCCCACACCAATTGGCTGGATGCACTCACTGAGCACCAACGAACACCGTTGCACATAGATCCTACCTCTATCATAATCCTATCGATGCTACCGTCAATTGGTGTGGGGGTGAATCGGGCCGTTTCCGGCTACCCGCTGTGCCGCTATCCGCTGTTGTGCCTGCTCATCTGTCAGCACTGGCAACCGCACCTTGAAGGTGGTACCCGTTCCATAGATAGAGTCCGCGGTGACACTGCCCTCGTGCGCCTCGATGATTCTCCTGACGACAAACAGCGAACCCATCGCCTTTTCTGCTGTAGCTTTTGTGGTGAAAAAGGGGATGAACAGCTTGCGCAAATCCTCCGGCTTAAGCCCGATACCATTATCGCCGATGGTCAGGGTCAGCCATTGGATGAGTTTCTTGGTTGCAGGGTCCGGCTCGGTTACGGTGGAAGCTGCCAGGCGGATCAAACCTTTGTAATCCGGTGGGGGTTGGAGGCGTTCCTGTTTGAGGTTGATGGCATCCCAGGCGTTTTCGATGAAACTGATGAGACACTGGGCCAGTTGAGCCCGGTTGCCCCATATCTTTGGCAGATCATCTGGCAGCTCCTGTCGAAAGTCGATGCGATTGAATGGCACTTTATACTGTGCTACCGGAAGGGCTACCCCTACGGCCTCGGCGATCATAAGGGGCCGAGATTCCTCCGAAGAGGCAGTAATGCCACGGATTGTCGCAATGATGTTGCTGCCCTCAGTTGCCTCTTCTTGGATACTCTTGAGCGATTCCAGTTCATCCTGCAAGAGCTTGCGCACAGATTCGGGTAACTCAACACTTTGCTTCAGGAGCCTGCGCAAATATTCCTCCCGATTTTGGGCAGTCCCCGCAATAATGCAGAAGGGATTGTTGAGCTGGTGGGACATAGAGCTTGCCATAGTTCCTAAGTCAGCGATGGAAGCCGCATGGAATAGCTCTGCCTGATGCTCCCGCTCCTTTTGGTAGAACTGGGCGTTTTCAATGGCAAGAGCTGCCTGGTTGGCCAGCGTTTGCAACATGCTAAGATCATCTTCCGAATACATCTGATTGGTGCGTTTGTTGCCCAGCGCCAAGAATCCAATGAGCCGGTCATTGACGAAGCTGGGTACTACTACTGCAGCATCGAGATTCTTCAGGCGCGCTTCTAGGCGAGACAAAGAAACCGTGCGACTCCGCTTGGTGTCGGTCAGTTGGCTGATTTCCTCTTGGACCACCGGGGCGCGCTCCTGCGTGAGCCACCGCACTAAGGGTTCGTGTGTTTCGAACTCTACGGGAGAATTGGTCATCTTACAGGGTGGGTGTACCTTTACCTGGAGCACAAATTGCTCACGGCTGTCATCCCACAAGAAGACACTCGCGTGGCCCAATTTCATGGCACGAACCAGTAAATATGCCAAGAGCTTGAGCAGCCGTTGCAGATTATGAATCTGAGTCATGCCCTTGGCGGAGTTAAGCAACATGGTTTGATAGCGGCGTTGTTCTCTCAATAGACGAGCTTCGGCGCGGCGCTGAAAGTACAGATTGACGTAGTGTGCCGCCGTTGCCAGTATGGCGCAAGCCACCCACAAGCTTATCCACCAATGAGTGCCCAAATGTTGTTCAAGTTGCGCTTGAAAGGAAAGCGCTACGGGGAGGGGTATGCCCAGGACGATTGCGTAGACCAGCGTGAAGATAGTCCCTCGGGTCATCGCAAGTGTGATGTCCAACAAGCGGTACTTCACAATCGTCAAAGCCACCATGGAGAGAAAGATAAAAATCGAAACGAAACCAAAAGGGTAAATAGGTATCCCAAACGCAGGCAAGTAATCGACTGATCCGGTATAGGCAAGGACAAATGCCAAAAAAAGATATTTGATTTGATTCTTTCGGACCGGCTCCGTAACCTTCCTGTACTCACTCCACAGAGAGTAAAAGCTTGCGGCCATGTAGCCAAAGAAGATCGTGAAGAAAACGAGGCTAAAGAACCCCCATCGCGGGAAGTAGCCCCAAGAGTATTTGTGGACCCCTATCACCAGCCAGTCGGTGAACATGACGGCGAAACCGAACAGGAGAGCAACCAGATACCCCATGCGTACAGCTGCTCGTCGTTTCAACTGCAGAAATGAGCTGACGAAATGGAATACCGTTACTGAGATGAACATGACGCCAAAGTTGTCGCATTTAAACCAAAATTGAGCCTGGTCGGGATACTTCGATAAATAACCGAGTCCTGTAGGAATAAGCCAGGCAGTGACGCTGAGGCAGATTAGAAAGAAACTTCTGTTGACAGAGGCGAGGGGGTGCTTCAGCAGGACAAATATCCCGCTTGCAAACATCATGATGCCAGTGAAAAGGACGGGAAGAGCGTGGATATTAAACCAATAGTACTCCATTAAAATTACTTTACCTCATTATTCATTTACGTCCAATTCCTTCCTCACGTGTTTCTTCTTGACAATTCCAGCTATATCGCTAGGATCCACAAAAATCGATCCGGATCTAAATCCTCCAGCTTCTACCCCAAGTCGCTCTCGGGATCCCAACATGTTGTGAAAGTTATTGATGTCCACGTCTCCGACTGTGGGAGCAAGTGTTTTACCGCCATCACACGCAAGCATGTAGGTTTCACCCAGACACCCGAAAACCTCTTCATGGTTCCCGAATCCAAAGTCGTAGCTCATTCGCACTCCCTGGATTTTCAGAAGGCCTCCTTCAAGAACGAGTATGCCACGTCCTTTGTCGTAAATCCTGGGAACGGCTTCAGGACGAGAGTCGTCTAAAACAATGGTGCCATGCGGGAGTTCATTAGCGGCTAGGATTTTGTTAAGATTTGAGGTTGTGCAAATACAGAAATCGCACTCTACCAGTGCAGACGGAATTTGGTCTGCACTCTCAAGTCCAGCTATAACGGTCTTCCCTCTTTGCAACTTTAACTCCCTAAGTACTCGTTCCTGCTTAACCCGGTTTTTATCGAAGACTGAAATTCTGCCTACCTCGTTCACAAGAGCTTGAGCTATAGAAGCACCCATTTTTCCAACACCAAGAATCAACACTCTCAATTCAGAAAGCCTTAAGTCACTTACCTTGGCTATCTCATTGGCTGATAACTGTAACGAGCAGAGCGTCCCACAATAACCGGAAGTCACCTGCATTCCGCGATCTTTCGCGTACTTTTGTACCGCTTCGCCCCGCTTGGTCAGAAAAGGCCACCACTCGCCCAATCCGAGAGAGGCACCTTTACGCGATAGCTTTACAGCAAAGCGGATACACTTTCTGGCTTCTTTTAAAGATGCCTTTCGGTTATGGATAAGGGCATCTGGAAGCCACGTACTGGAAACAATGACCCCGTTTACCCCAGAAGGAGTCTTGACCACATCGAGAATTGTTGGTGGAAGATGCCGGAGCCACGAATAAAAATACCTGCGCAAGAGAAGTCTGAAAGGCCATGCAAATGGCCAAGCGATATAAATGTCCTCTTTTCGGCGAGGATGAACAAGGAAGACGAATTTTGGATCGACCCCCAAGAGAACGATTCGTAATACTCTCGGAATCCGACGAACCGGAAGGAAAGCAATCAAAAGATCCCTAAGGTAACCGCAAACCGAACTCGTGACCCCTCTTCTCCAACGGTTTCGACGAAGACTCATGATTTTAAACCGCCATCCCCAACCTTGGTGACACTAAAAGCAAAGGAGCCAGTAGAGATACCCTGGCTCCTTGTGTTCGAAAGCACTCTGCTCGATCTACTGGCGACAACTGCTATCCATCCATGAGTCGTCTTAGCGCCATCACCCATCTTCTACCCTTTGCCTGTGGAGTTCCGGACGCTGTAATTAAAAAACCAAATGTGAGTAGAGTGCTTCTTATGTGTCTACCTTACGATTGACTGATTCATCCTGTTAGAGGATAAAACCTTACGTCACGTCGCTGTTACCCACTTCCGATATTATACCTTCAAAGTCTGAGCCTGAACAGGGGGCTTTACTGGTAAGCAAGTCGTGTTGTATCGGAGATCCTCTATTTGAAGTTGTTTCAAGCGCCGCAGACACAGAACTACCCAATGTGACCCCACTGAGAGGTAGATCTGAAGGTTGCTTTATGTAGCGATTGAAATACTTAAGCGGGCAGAGCAGGTAAAACTTCATCTGGCTGACTGACACGTAATGGATTATCGTAAAAACCCATGCCCTTGACAACCCAGTCGCTAGGTTGCCAAGGACAGGGGGACGTTGTGATGCTAGAGCGCCATGAGTTCCTTGATCTTGGCTGAAGCCTCACCCATTGTCATATCGGTAAAGTTATCAAACCGCCAACCCTTTTGCCGAGCCAGTCTTTTGATGAGTCCAATCTGCCGACTTGTCGCTGGTAGCTTTGGGTCTTTAAGCTGAGGCTGCTTGCCATCGGCATTGGCCTGTAGGGTGTGGACCGCCTCCTTCGTCTGCGGTATCACCACAGGAACTGGCTGCGGAGTGGATGGGGCACTTGACCCTGCCAGTTGCCGCTGGATCGACTCTTTGGCCAGGCGAAAGAGCTCATCTACCGCTTGTGGTGCTTTCTCCAAGGGTACATCCCCCATCGTCTCGAAGGTGACACAGTAGGTATCGCCATTCGTCTTGTAGCCATAGTTCGCTAAGATACGCATAGAATCATTCTCCTTGAGGTTACAGCACCACATCTTTAAGGTGCTCAACGGTCCATTTTTCTTTGGCTTCCAAGTTCCGTCCAAAGTCCATCCTGATGGCTTCCTGGTAGGTGGGGATGTCTGTCAGCTCCACATACGGATGACTCTGAACATAAGTCACGTGCTTGCATCTGCGGTAGTAGATCCAGCCCTGACAGTTGCAGGAGAGATCTTTGGTAGCAAGCCTTCGCTTAACCAGGTAGCATTTCCCGCTTTGCCGTGAGCGAAACCTGCCCACAGTCTCATACCTAAGCGACTTTCCCATCGCATCACCTCCTTCAAATGGACAAACACGCTTGGCACATTCCATCGTCATGCCCTCTCCGGAACCTCACCACGAGTTAAACGCAACAAACCGCACCGTTGGCAGCGCCATAACAGCCGGCATGAACCATCCGGCCGTACCCACTGACGAATCCGCTGCCAGTGGTGGCCTTTCCAAAGACAAAACAAGTGCTCCATCAGTAGCTCCCCGTTCCAAAGAACAGCCACAGCAGAAACCACCCGCCAGCCACAGCCAGCAGAAAGCGCAGGAATGCCGCAAGGCTTGGCCACTGCTGCCAGTACCGGAAAACAAGCCGTGGTACCCAGCGCCAGCGCGGATACACGGCTACGATGGCAAACCCTTCCTTGTGCCCATGATGGTAGACGATGAGCAAGCCCTCCTTTTCCCAATTGCGCATGAGAAGGCCTGCCAAATCGGGGTAGATGGTGCAAAGGATGCGCAGGGTGGGTAACTTCATTGGAGTGTCTCCTGATACCCACACTCAATACGATCCCTGCAGGCAAGATAGACTTCGCCTGTAGGCCGTCGGATGATTCGGGCGTAAGAGCCACACTCTGGGCAGTGGTGGATCGGGTACCACACCCGACTACGCCGCTGTAAGGTGCCGCCTGGCACCCTGCCTGCCGGAACTAGTGGTGTTTCTGCCATGTTTTCCTCCTCGCGCTTTTCTCAAAAAAGGCGGGGCCGGCCCGCCTCCCAAGCCAAAGTGAGCGGAGCGAACCAGCGAGGAGCTTTAGCTCCGAAGCGTGAAATCGGAGGGTTCCCGCTGAGATTTTTGGGGACCCCGCCCGGTGCCTGCGTCTTGGCGGGGATGAAAAATCTCTGCGGGATACCGATTTTTTGGCGCAGGGCGGCGGGTTGCGCTTTAACGTAAAGGCCCCGCCGAAGAAAAGCGCGAGGAGGATGGCAGAGACACCTAGGCAGAGAAGGCAGGCAGGGACAGGTGAAGGCACCGAGCAGCGAGACTTAGGGTGGGTCGTTAGGAGTAGGGAGAGCATGTGAGAATAGCGCTCTCACGTTGTGACCCACGCTTCGTGCCTTACCCTGTCAGCTTTCCTTTCGCACCTACGGGCGGGTTGAAGCGTGACACCTGCATCCTCAAGCGATCAAAAATCCCCCGCATTTCGCCCAACGAGCGCGATGACGGCGGCGGGCTTTGGGTTCTTCCGCCGTCGTCGCGCGATGTTGAGCTTTAGACGACATGCGGGGGATTTTTTATCGCCCTCATGAGGGATGATGACCATCGGGTGAAACGGGACTAGTACCGTTCCAACTATTACGGCCTAACGGGATTGGCGATCCGTACCGTAAGCGCTGTATGGATGGATACCCCGTTACCGTTCGGTGGAAATAGTTGGAACGGCACTAGGGT
>JACPAW010000096.1 GCA_016180605.1 Candidatus Omnitrophota bacterium
TCCCGGCAAGAAAAAACCATGGGAGCAATTTTTGCTCTCTGGCTATCGCTATAAGCTTCACAGAGGTTTGGAAAATCAAAAGGGCACGCTGAAACTCGATTGGAGACGAGCTTTCGGTTGGGGGGTAGGTGCGGATCACCAGTTTGACGATCCCAAGGCCGGCAAAGGATTGCTGAAAGTCTATTACAATGATGAGCGCAACATCCGTCGCCCTGAGGATGATCTTCCTAAAGGTGCAGATATCAGGCGCTATCGCATCCTTTGGCGGCATCGGCTGGAACCCTTCGAAGACACGGTGGTATTAACCGATATCCAAAAATACAGCGACGTCGATTTTCGCAAGGAACTTCTATTTCGAGAGGAATACACTCAAGATGACAACTTTGATAGCTTCGTGTCGCTGGTGACGAACGATCCTAATTACAGCCTCAGCCTGCTGACGCGAAAACGGATAAACCGTTTCCAATCCGTAACGGAGGCGTTTCCTCAAGCGACTATCAGCACGCGCTCCCAACCTATCGGAGACACCAATCTCTTCACCAATACCTCTGCAACGTTTGCGAATTTACAGACCAAGAACGCCCACTCAGAGAATGATACCGATGTCGTCCAAGGCTCTTTAAGGCAGGAACTCAGCTATGCGTGGACGTTATTCCGGCCTATTGAGTTGACGCCAAGGGTCGCTGTATCGCAGGCTTACCATACTAAGGATAAACAAGGCGGTGAGGAACGTCCGGATGGCCAGCGCGATGTGCTTGTGGGCCAAGCTTCAGGCGGCCTAGACGTCAGCCTAAAACTATTTAAAGTTTTCCCCGTAACGGTCAATGCACTGGGCCTGAACATCAATTGGCTGCGTCACGTCCTGACCCCTACTCTTGCCTATCAGTACACGCACCAACCGACCATTTCCAACAGCCAACTCAATTTCGGCTTGGCAGAGGCACCCACGAATGAAGTGACCTTCGGTTTAGAAAACAAGCTTCAGACCAAACGCCACCGGATGAAGAAGCCTGTCACGGATAAAGATAAAGGGGACATAAAGTCCGTCGAGACACCGGTTCCCGCGCAGCCTTCCGTGCGGAGTATTGACCTGGCGCGTTTTTTGATTTCCGCTCCCTACACTTTCCGCGGTAACCACAACAAGGAAGGTGGGCAATTGGGTGATTGGACCTTTGATCTGGAACTTTACCCTTGGCCTTGGCTGCGCTTGGAAACCAACTGGGATTATCCGAGCCATTTCATTAAGGGTTCACGGGATAAGCGGCTGACAGGATGGAGTTTCGACCTCGTTGCGGTGGGGGGAACCGGTGAGTTTCGCGCCGAAGATGCTCCCGCCATTCAAGCTCCTGCACGGACGGCGTTTGAACCAGGTCCTCTGAGCCTGACGTCGCTTTTGCTTCCCCGAGGGCAGTGGTATCTGGGCCTAAGCCACCGTTATTCCCACAATGATAAAACGGAGGATGTCGTACAGTTCGACTGGCGCTTGAGCGAAAAATGGGAAATCGGGACCTACCACCGGATCGACTGGAAAGAGGTCATCGGTACGTCTAAGCGATTCAATCACGCGCGCGAATATCAATACAGTTTGCGGCGCGACCTGCATGATTGGCTTGCGGAATTCGTCTATCGCGTGGACCGCGAGTTCGGAGAAGAGATTTTCTTTACGATGACTCTCAAGGCTTATCCGGAGATGCCGCTTGAAATAGAGGAATCCTATCACCAGCCTAAGTTCGGCTCCCAGAGTAGCCCCTTCTCGCCCTTGCGCATGCAGTACTAGCTCACAGCAACCAGCACACAGCAGCCAGCATACAGCACACAGAGGCAGAAAAGAGAGAGGGTTGGTAGTTGATTTTTCTGAGTGCTGTGTGCTGGTGTCTGTTTGCTGCTTCTGAGATGCTTGCACGGAATTGCCATTTCCTGTACCATAAATAGCCTCATTGCCTACGGTGATTCCCACCAAAGAGTGAAAATAACCAGCGAGTGGATACATGGACATTGCGGTTGTCGGTGCCGGGCATGTAGGTTTGGTGACGGGGGCTTGTTTTGCAGACCTGGGCCACCGCGTCCTCATGATGGACAACGACGCCAAACGAATTGCACAGCTTAGGCGCAACCAAATGCCATTTTATGAGCCCGGTTTAGAGGAGCTCGTAGCCCGTGGAGTAAGGGAAAAGAGGCTTCGCTTTACGACTTCGATGAAAGAAGCCGTGAAGGGCTCGGCTATCCTCTTTATCGCTGTCGGCACTCCCCAGAAAACAAACGGCGAGGCGGATTTGACCTATGTAGAAGCCGTTGCCCGTTCCATCTCCTTGCATCTGGATGGTTACCGTCTGGTGGTGGAGAAGTCAACCGTTCCCGTTCAGACTGGCCAGTGGGTTGCCCATACGATCCGGACTTACCTGAAAAAGAAACACGCATTCGATGTGGCTTCGAACCCTGAGTTTCTAAGAGAAGGCACGGCGATTGCGGATTTCATGAAGCCGGACCGAGTGGTTCTGGGGGTGGAAAGCCAGCGAGCTAAAGAGCTATTGATGAGGCTGTACAAGCCTTTAGGAGCACCGATCCTCGTGACGGATATCAGCAGTGCTGAGCTGATCAAGCATGCTTCGAACTCTTTTCTTTCCATGAAAATTTCGTTTATCAACGCGGTGGCTCAAGTTTGCGAGCGCTGCGGGGCGGACGTTGCACAAGTGGCAGAGGGCATGGGTTTGGACGGCAGGATCGGCCGGTCTTTCCTGAATGCCGGGGTGGGTTTTGGCGGATTTTGTTTTCCGAAAGACCTGGATGCTTTCATTAAAATCTCCGAGCAGCTCGGTTACGATTTTGATTTGCTTAAGGCAGTGCGCGGGATCAACGAATATCAAAAGCGCAGTTTCATCGAAAAAATCCGAAGTGCCTTGTGGGTGGTGAAGGGAAAGCAAATTGGCGTTTTGGGATTGGCGTTTAAGCCGAATACCGATGATATGCGATACGCTCCTTCTTTAGATGTCATCCGTTCGCTTTTGGAAGAAGGGGCGAAAGTCTGCGTCTTCGACCCCCAAGCGATGCAGGAAGCATCGCATCTTCTGCCGGGTGCAAAGCTCTGCAAAGATGCCTATGAGGTAGCACGGGGCAGCGATTGCTTGGCCATTTTGACGGAATGGAATGAATTCAAAGAGCTGGATTTCGCGCGGATCAAGAAACTCATGAGGCAGCCGCTGGTTATCGATGGGAGAAATATCTATGACCCATCGCGGATGCGCGCTCTGGGGTACCGTTACCTAGGGGTAGGCCGAAAGCAGAAAGAACCGCTTCGAAGAAACTAACATTTTAAGCGAGCTCATTTTCTTGGAGGAGACAGATGCCACGAAAGACAACCAAGCCTGAAGGGCCATTAGCACAACTGGCTCGGCGCATCAGTGATCGTTCCGCACGGGTCTGTGTCTTGGGCCTTGGTTATGTGGGTTTGCCGCTGGCGGTAGAATTTGCGAAGGAAGGCTTTCGGGTTACGGGGCTGGATGTCGATGCCAGGCGTGTGGAGGGGGTCAACCGCGCCCAATCCTACATCTTGGATGTTCCCAGCGAAGACTTGAAAAAATTGCAGAAACTAGGACGGCTTTGCGCGACGAACTCTTTCGATGTGCTTTCCCAGCAAGACGCCATCATCATTTGCGTTCCCACCCCCCTTCGCAAAACGCGCGAGCCGGATATGACTTATATCCTTTCCGCCACCGCAGAGATTACTCAGCGCATCCGGCGCGGGCAGCTGATCGTATTGGAGAGCACGACGTACCCCGGCACGACGGATGAGGTGGTCCGTACGGCACTCGAAGCCAAGGGATTAGCCGCAGGCAAGGATTTCTGCCTGGCATTTTCACCCGAGCGCATTGATCCGGGAAATTCCACGTATACGACACGGACGATCCCCAAAGTGATTGGCGGTACGACGGCCTTGTGCACCAAGATGGCAAGCGCCCTTTACGGGTCGGCGATTCACCGGGTTGTTCCGGTTTCTTCTACCCAGGCTGCCGAGATGGTTAAGCTCTTGGAAAACACATTCCGAGCGGTAAACATAGGACTCGTCAATGAAATTGCCATCATTTGCAATCGATTGGGGATCGATGTTTGGGAAGTGATCGAAGCGGCGAAAACCAAACCCTTTGGGTTCATGGCTTTTCAGCCTGGCCCTGGAATCGGCGGCCACTGTATCCCATCGGATCCGATGTACCTGGCCTGGAAGGTGCGCGTCCACGGTTTTGAGGCGCGCTTTATCGAGCTGGCTACTCAGATCAATGGAGCAATGCCGGAGTACGTGGTGTGCAAAGTGGCCAGCATCTTGAATGAAAACCGCAAGGCCTTAAACGGGGCCGATGTCCTTCTCATTGGCCTGGCATATAAGAAAGACGTCGATGACACGCGCGACTCTCCTGCTTTTGATGTGGCTCGGATCTTGGAAGACCGAGGGGCAAAAGTCAGCTTCCACGATCCTTGCGTCCCGACGGCTTTCTTAAACGGAAGAAAGCAAAGCTCTGTTGCTTTGGCCGCAGCTCGGCTTCGCGCAGTGGACTGTGTGGTGATTTTAACGAATCACACGGCGGTGGATTATGCGCTCTTGCTTCGGGAGGCACCCGTCATCTTGGATACCCGCAATCAATACCGAAATCTGCCAAGAACGCAACGCCGCGTCGTCAAACTGTAGACTTACACTCTTGCACCTTGAACCTAGAACCTTGAATTCCAGGTTCTTCAGGAGCAGCGAAAATGGCACATTATCTTGTTACCGGAGGAGCCGGATTCATCGGCTCGCACATGGCAGAAAACCTTCTTGCCGCCGGACACACGGTTCGCGTTCTCGATGATTTATCCAGCGGGAAGCTGCAAAACATCGAGGCGGTGAAAAACCGCATCGAGTTTCTTAAGGCAGATATCCGGGATCGCGCTAAGGTGCGCTCGGCCATGGAAGGCATCGAATTCGTATTGCACGCGGCTGCTTGGCGCAGTGTCCCTAAGTCGATGGCCGATCCGTATGGGTACGCCGATGTGAACGTTTTGGCGACGGTGAACCTGCTTGAGGCGGCAGCGAATGCCAAGGTCAAGCGATTCGTGTGCGTTTCTTCGAGTTCCGTCTACGGGGAAACGACTCAAATGCCGTTAAGAGAAGATCAACCGGCAAATCCGATCTCTCCCTATGCTGCTTCGAAATTGGCGGATGAGCTTTTTTGCGCCCTATTTGCGCGGAGTTTCGGCTTGGAAACCGTAGCGGTGCGCTATTTCAATGTCTTTGGCCCGCGCCAGAGCTTGGAAAACGACTATGCGGTCGTTATTCCGAAATTCATCCATTCTCTTTTGCGCGGGGAACCCCCGCCGGTTTACGGAGATGGAAAGCAGTCCCGCGATTTTACCTATGTGGATAATGTCGTGGAAGCAACCATTCTTGCCTCCCAGGCCCCCGGCATTAGCGGGGAAGTGTTCAACATCGCCCTTGGAGAAGAGCACACCGTACTGGATTTATTGGCGGAGCTAAACACGATCCTCAAGCTCTCCGTTGCGCCAAGCTTTAAGCCAGCCCGGCCAGGCGATGTGCAACGCACTCTGGCGGATCCTTCCAAAGCCACTCGTCTTTTGCACTGGCAAGGACGCATTCGGTTCGCCGAAGGGCTGCGCCGGACGGTTGAGTGGTTCCGCGCGCATCCCTCCTCATAAGCAGCAACAGACCCCTGGCAATGTCCACTATTCCACTACTAGATCTTAACGCTCAATATCGATCCATTAAGCCTGAAATCGATGCGGCTATTCGCCGCGTCATGGACAGCGGCCAATTCGTTTTGGGGCCTCAGGTGCAAGCGCTGGAAGAAGAGATTGCCCGCTATTGCGGCACGCGTTTTGCCGTGGCGGTTGCCTCGGGAACCGATGCTTTGGAGCTGGCTTTGCGCGGCTGCAAGATCGGGCCGAATGATGAAGTATTGACGAGCGCCTTTAGTTTTTTTGCAAGTGTAGAGGCTATCCTGGCAGTCGGAGCGCAGCCGGTCTTTATCGATATCGACCCGGCCACCTATAATCTGGATGTCGCGTTGCTTCAAAAGCATTTGAGCAAGCGCACGAAGGCGATTCTTCCCGTGCACCTTTACGGGCATCCTGCCGACATGAAGAGCCTTATGGAATTTGCCGCATCCTACCGCCTCAAAGTCATTGAAGATTGCGCCCAAGCAATGGGTGCTGCAATTAATGGCAAAAGGGTAGGAAGCTTTGGGGATGCCGGGTGCTTAAGTTTCTATCCTACCAAGAATCTGGGCTGCTATGGAGATGGAGGGATGGTGGTGACCCATGACGCATCGCTGGCAAAAGAGGTGTTTTTATTGCGCGCCCATGGAAGCCGGAAGCGTTACCGTCATTTGGCTATAGGCAGGAACAGCCGCTTGGATGAACTGCAAGCGGCTATTTTACGCGTGAAGCTCAAGCGACTGGATCAGTGGAATAAAGCACGTCGCTTGCGGGCAGCGCTTTACACAAGCTTACTCCAAAAAAATGGCTTGGGCCAAGTGAGGGCTCCTGCGGAGCGTAAAAACTACCACCATGTGTATCATCTCTATACGATCCGCACGCCAAATCGCCGGAAGGTAATCGACAGGCTGGAAAAGCAGGGAATTGCCACGCAAGTGGCCTATCCTTCAACCCTTCCTAGCCAACCCGCTCTGAAAACGAAGATTCGCTCCCAAAAGGGCTTCGTTGAGGCGGAGAAGGCCAGCCGCTCAGTGCTCTCATTACCCCTCTATCCTGAGCTTTCTGCCAAGCAAATCGAATTCGTCGTTCAATCTCTCCGCAGGGCTCTTCTTTAAAATTCATTGCAAAAAATATTGCCAACACCTATTGGTTTTGGTACATTAAGATCACTATTCCTTCCCGTACCACGCGCGCAAGCTATTCTTTAACCATTTTATTAAGCAGCGGAGGCGAATTATGTCTTATGGCCAACGAATAGCGCGCGTGGGCATTGCGTTCCTCATCGCTTTTACCCAGCTTCCCTTTATCCCGATCACCTTCGCTGATCCTACA
>JACPAW010000097.1 GCA_016180605.1 Candidatus Omnitrophota bacterium
CAAGGCAGCCCGCGCGTATGTTCTGCAGCGTGGGGTTACCGAGGAAGCCCGCAAGCGTTTTCGGTTGGGATTGGCTCCAGCGGGATGGGACAACTTGATCGGGACATTCAGACGCTCGGGGGTCCCGGAGGATCTGGTTGAGCCAGCTGGTCTTCTGGTGCGCGGGAAATCCGGGTATTACGATCGGTTCCGCAGTCGGCTTATGTTTCCTATTATGGATTTGCGTTCTCGAACCATTGGGTTTGGCGGGCGCAGTCTCGATGGACAGGATCCTAAATATTTAAACAGTCCCGAAACCCTGCTGTATTCCAAAGGACGGCAGCTTTTCGGGCTTGCCCAGGCAAAAGATTCGATTATCCAGAAAAAAACCGCGATTGTGGTAGAAGGCTATTTTGATTGCGTGGTACTCTTTAGCGCAGGAGTCACAAACGTGATTTCTCCATCAGGTACTGCACTGACGTTGGAACAAGTTCGATTATTGAAGCGCTACGCGGAACGCGTCATTTTAGCCTTCGATGCGGATGCCGCAGGGGAGTTGGCAACCCTGCGCGGAATTGACCTTTTGGTGGAGGCGGGGTTGAATGTGGCTGTTGCCCAGTTTCCATCAGGAACGGATCCCGATGAATACGTGCGCGCGCATGGCAAAGCACAGCTGGAACGGCTGCTTGAAAACAGCATCAATCTGTTTGAGGTCTTAATGCAGAGTGCTCTGCGCAAGCATCCTGGAAGTACCGTGGAAGTAAAGGTGCGCGCGGCTCAGTTTGTGTTGCCCACGTTGGCCAAAGTTCCCGATGCCATACTGCGCAGCGAATATGTTAGACAGCTCGCAGAACGCTTATCTCTTAATGAGCAAGCAGTGGCCCAGGAGTTGTCCAAAATCGCTTCCGGGCGTTCCTCTGAGCCTAAAGATATAGGAATCCAGGCCAGTGCGGCAAGCTCTGTGCCAGCACCCGCAGTGGAGCAATTGTTGGTAGGGCTCGTATTGGATGATCCTAGCCGGTACAGCAAGCTTCAAGAAGAGCTTCCATTGAGTGCGGTGACCGATTTGTCTTTGCGAAAAATGCTGTCATTGATCGGACAGTGGTGTGAGCAACAAGTCATAACGGCTGCTCAAATCGTTTCGCGCCTGGGTACAAATGGAGAAAAGGCAACTGCGGCTGCTCTGGTCGAGTTGGCTCAGACGGTTTTATCTAAAGAGGAAGCGCTTGAAGACTGCATTCGTAGGCTTAAGGCAGCAGCACACAAGCGGCAGTTGCAGCTGTTACGGCAGCGAATCGAAGTCGCACAAACTCAAGGACAACAGGAAGAAACCCATGAATTACTTACCGCATACCAACAGTTCCTTAAACCCTCGAAAGCCCAAGAGGCGTTTTGAAGGAGGCCATGATATGCCGCCACAGACCATAAACCGCAAACCGATCAGTGAGCGTCTGGCACAGGTGATTACGGCCGGACGCGACAAAGGTCGGTTGACCTATGATGAGCTGAACAACCTATTGCCGGAAGACGTTGCCTCTCCTGAGGAGATCGATGAGCTTCTCGTTCTCTTGGGAAAGGAACATATCGAAATCGTCGAAAAGCCAGTAAGCACCGAGGCTCAGTTGGAGGAGAAAGAAGAAAAAGAGCAAAGGGAAGAGGAGGCAGCTGAGCTTGCCGAGGTGGGACAACAGTTGGATGATCCGGTTAAAATGTATCTGCGCCAAATGGGTCAGATTTCGCTTTTAACGCGCGAGCAGGAGCTGGCGCTGGCGAAGAAGATCGAAGCGACGGAAATCGCTTACCGTGAAGCGGTTCTACGGCTTCCCATTGCACGGCGGGAAATCCTCAGGCTCACCGACATCTTGATTGCTGGGGAAATGAACCCAGAGGACTATTCCAAGGACGATCCGAACTTAAAGCGGGAGGAGCTCGTGGCACAGTTGACCGATTTGCGCAAGCGCCTGAAAGCAGCGCGTAGCAAGACAAAATCGCGCAAGGTCATCGAAGCCTACCATTTGACCATACAGGCTATCGAATGGATCGTATCTCAGGTCAGGCGCTATCTGCGAGCAGCCGAGCAGACGGAGAGACAGATTGCCCAGCAGAAGCGAGCCGGCCGCGGAAAATCCCTGGCGCGCGTGCGGCAGCTTCATCAGAAACTCAGGGAACAACTGCGCCAATTAGGGCAGCCGACACTCGTGGTGCGTGCTGCGCTTCGGGATATTGAACTTAAAGAAATGGAATACACGCGTGCCAAGAAAGCACTCGTAGAAGCAAACCTGCGGTTGGTGGTCAGTATTGCCAAGAAGTATACCAACCGCGGCCTCTCCTTCTTGGATCTGATTCAAGAGGGAAATATCGGGCTGATGAAGGCGGTCGAAAAGTTCGAGTATCAGCGCGGGTATAAATTCTCCACTTATGCAACGTGGTGGATTCGGCAAGCGATTACCCGTTCCATTGCCGATCAGGCTCGGACCATTCGTATTCCTGTTCACATGACGGAGACGATCAATAAGCTCATCCGCGTTTCGCGGGCGATTGTTCAAGAAACAGGAAGAGAGCCACTTCCGGAGGAGATTGCTCGTTCCACGGGGGTGCCCGTGGATAAGGTGCGCGGGATTTTTAAAATTGCGCAGGAGCCTATCTCGTTGCAGACGCCGATTGGAGAAGATGGGGACACGCACTTTGGGGATTTCATCGAAGATAAGCGTGCCGTCTCCCCGGCCAATGCCACAGCTTACAGCATGCTCAAGGAGCAAATCGGAGACGTTCTGGTGACTCTTTCGGAGCGGGAGCGGCATGTCTTACAGCTGCGCTTTGGACTGCAAGATGGTTCTCCAAGAACGCTGGAAGAAGTAGGACAGATGTTTAATGTCACCCGTGAACGGGTGCGCCAGATTGAGGCAAAGGCACTGCGGAAATTGCGGCATCCCACGCGAAGTCGCCGGCTGCGGAATTTCTTGGAACTGACCTTCGCTCAAGATCGCGGAAGCATTGTCTGAAAAGACGACCTTCGACCTCTCCGTTGAACACGTGGGCTGGTAGCTCAATGGTAGAGCAGCTGGCTCATAACCAGTTGGTCGGAGGTTCGATCCCTCCCCGGCCCACTCGTTTTTCACTGATAGCAACGGAGGGATCGAAAGGAGCCGCGGCTTAAATTAAAGTCGGTGCGACGATAGGAGCCCTTCGACTCAGCATTCGGCTTCGCTCAGGGCAAATGGTGAGCGAAGTCGAACCAGAGCACCGACATTCCTTGGGAGCGGCGAATGGCGACCCGGAACGAGCGTAGCGAGGGGAGGGCGCCGATCCCTCCCCGGCCCACTCGTTTTTCGCTTATAATAGAAAGGGCATTTTTGATTTAGAAATCGAGGGCGCATAGCTCAGCTTCCGCCAAAGTGCCTGGCGGACCTACTATGAGGCAAGGAGGGAAACTCTGGGCGCATAGCTCAGCTGGTTAGAGCGCATGCCTCACATGCATGAGGTCAGAGGTTCAAGTCCTCTTGCGCCCAGATCGTTTTCGGCAAAGCCGAAAACGATCAGAGCATTTGAGATTAGAGCATTGGAAATTGGGCAAGAAAAAATCTCAAATGTGGTCTAATGCTCCAATGTTCTCATTTCAAAGGAAATCATGGAAACAACGAATTCACTCGATGTACTCAGACAGCTTCAAACGCTGGATGCACAGCTTTACCGTCTTCGACGAGAGAAGCAGCAAAAGCCAGTCGAATTAGAACAAGTTAAGTCCGAAGTCGCCTCCCAAGAAGCAGAGTCCAAATCCGTGGAAAGCAAATTCAAGGATTTGCAACTGGCACAGAAAGAAGATGAGCTGGACTTGGAATCTCGCGAGGCCAATATCCGAAAGCTTCAATCGCAGTTGTTTCAGTTGAAGACGAATAAAGAATACACTGCCATGCAACATGAGATCGACTCGCTTAAGGCGGACAAATCGCTGCTTGAGGAAGCCATTTTAAGGCGCTTCGATGCCACAGACCAAGTGGCTAAAGAACGGCAGCTCCAGACACAGCGGCTGACGGCAGCGCAGCAGAAGCTGGAGAAAGAGCGGGTACGCCTCAATCAAGAATTGGAACTCTTGAATCAGAAGATCGCGGAAATAGAAGAACAGCGCAAAACGCTCACACCGGCCATCCAGCCGGAACTATTGACTATTTATGAGAAAATCCTCGTCTTGCGCGATGGGTTGGCACTCGTGCCATTACTGCAGGATTCGTGCGGGGGCTGCCATCGCCGGATGCCGCCTCAGGTGGTCAATGAAGTGTTTTTGAAAACCAAGGTCGTCATGTGCGAGAGTTGCAACCGCATTCTGTATTTCGATGAAGCCCATTCGAAGCTGTAACATTCACATCGACGGCTCGAGTCTTGGGAACCCAGGTCCTTCGGGAGTGGGCATCGTTTTCTCTGAAACAGTCGACGGGCAACAAACGGATGCCACGCGGAAATTTTCCCGCTATGTCGGCGTCACGACGAATAACGTGGCCGAGTATTTAGCGCTTTTGTATGCGCTGCAAGAAGCGCTTTTGCAAGGTTGCCGGGTGGTGTCCGTAAAGAGCGATAGCGAGCTTTTGACCCGCCAACTCAAAGGGCTTTACCGTGTCAAGAACGGGCAATTGCACTTATTGCATGGTCTGGCGAACCATTTGATCGCAGGGTTCGAAAGATTTGTTATCGAGCATGTGCCCCGCGAGCAGAATCGCCAGGCGGATCGACTGGCGAATGATGCGGCAAGATCCGGCGGTTTGCCTTTATAAGTTATAAGATTGTTCTTTGACTCCAGGAGAATGACTCTCGAGTGGCTGGAAGGTCGCCTCGCTGATTCATCAACGGGGAGGAAAGTCCGAGCTCCTTCGGCAGCGTACCCTGATAACATCAGGGCTCTCCATTTGGTATGGGGGCGGATACTCTGCTTCGAGCAGGGCTCTGCCATCGCATGGCAGGGAAGAGCCACAGAGACGAGTATCCCCTCACCTGCCGGTGCTCGCCTATGGCGAGCTGGCCCCATTGGGGCCGGTTCGCTTTTAGCGAACTCCGGCAGGTGGGGGGAGACGTGAAACGCGGCAATCTCTACGTGGAGCAAGGCCAAAGATCCGGTTTCCGGCAGCATTGCCAGAACAGGGTGCCTCCTGATGGTTCTCGCAACGCAGAACCATGCTGGAAGGTCGGCCGCAAGAGCCTGGTGGCGACACCAGGACTAGATGGATGACCTTCACCCCCCATGGTTTGCTTGGGGGGGGGACAGAACTCGGCTTATAGGCGCTCGAGGTCAATTCCTGGAGTTAGTCCAAGGGTCACGGAAGATTACTTGACGACGGAAAAAGCTCGTCGTATACTGTAACACTTGCTGGAGATAAAATGGCAACTCCTCAAAACGCAATTCAGAGTTTTCGACTGCATGATACGGACACCGGGTCTCCCCAGGTCCAAATCGCTTTATTGACGGAACGGATCAGCCAGGTTTCGAGTCACTATCAAAGTCATCGGAAGGATTTCAGTGCACGGCAAGGTTTGTTGAAAATGGTAGGTCAAAGACGACGTCTTTTGGATTACGTCAAGCGTCACAATGAGGATGCTTATCGACGCCTTCTAGAGCGTTTGAATCTCCGTAAATGACCATCCCGCCGATAGCAGTCAAGCAAAGGATGGCGGGGTCCTGCCTGAAGCAATCATGAGTATACGCACTTCCACCAATTTGAAGTCTTCCACCCTTTCCCTGGAAACAGGCGCTTTAGCCCGTCAAGCCGACGGTTCCGTGATTGTCACCCAAGGCAGCACCGTTGTCTTAATAACGGCGGTGGCAAGCAACCAGGCGCTTGAGAAGAGCGGAATCGTTCCCTTGACCTGTGACTATCGGGAAAAGACTTATGCGGCAGGCAAAATTCCCGGTGGTTTCTTCAAGCGAGAAGGCCGTCCCACGGAAAAAGAAATTCTTACCGCAAGACTCATCGACAGGCCGATACGCCCACTCTTTCCCAAAGGTTTCCTCCATGAGCTTCAAGTCATGGCATCTGTGCTTTCTTCCGATGGAGAGTACGATCCGGATGTTCTGGCAGTCCTTGGGGCATCCTGTGCTTTGCGCCTATCGTCCATTCCGTTTCCTGAAGCGTTAGGCGCGCTGCGGGTTGGCCGAATCAATGGAGAATATGTTCTTAATCCCACCTACCGAGAATTAACCGAAAGCTCCATCGATTTGGTAATCGCCGGGACGAAGCATGGGATTACCATGATTGAGGCTGGATTAAAGGAAGTACCGGAACAGCAGGTTGTCGAAGCGATTGCTTTCGGTGCGAAGCACCTTCCGACGATGATTGCTTTGCAGGAAGAACTCGTAGCGAAAGCCGGTAAGCCAAAGCGCACGGATTTTTCGATTTCCCAGACTCCCCCGGAACTGTTAGAGCGAGTGCGCGAACTGGCTGTACCGGTATTCGTGAAGATCAACGAACCCAAGAAGAAGAAAGAGCGCGAAGATGCGGTTGAGGCTTTGCGCTTGAAAATTACCGAGCAACTGACAGCCGATGAAAGTGTCAGCGCCGATGATATCGCGAAGGCTTTTTTCACGGTAGAGCGGCAGGTTACTCGGGAAGCGATATTGCAGCGGCGCATTCGTATGGATGGCCGCGCTTTGACACAGCTTCGCGAAATCGACGCTCGAGTAGGTGTTTTGCCTCGCACGCATGGATCCGGTCTTTTTACGCGGGGTGAGACCCAAAGTTTGGCGGTGGCCACCCTTGGAACCAGTGACGATGAGCAGCTCATTGAGGCATTAGAAGGCGAATCGTACAAGCGTTTTATGCTGCACTATAATTTTCCTCCTTTTAGCGTAGGCGAGGTCCGGCCGCTGCGCGGTCCTGGCCGGCGGGAGATCGGGCATGGAGCGCTTGCCGAACGTGCACTGGAACCGCTAGTTCCTTCCAAAGATGAGTTTCCATACACCATTCGCGTCGTATCAGACATCTTGGAATCCAATGGGTCATCCAGCATGGCAACGGTGTGCGCCGGAACACTTTCTTTAATGGATGCCGGAGTTCCCATTA
>JACPAW010000098.1 GCA_016180605.1 Candidatus Omnitrophota bacterium
TTTACGAAATAAATGAATATCCAGTGGGCTGGAGAGATGCATTCAACCGAGAGTTTTCCAAATCGGGCGGCATCATAACCGGCCTAGAAGGATTCGACTCAAAAGAAACTGACGTCAGAACGCAGCTAGTCAAAATAGAGAGCACAAAACCTGATGCAGTATTTCTCATGATACTCAATCCCAGCGCAGCAAAATCCATCATAAAACAATACAGGGAATTAGGATTGAAGCGGCAATTAATGGGCATAGAAGTTTTTTCATTAAGCGTGGTCAGAAAAGGCAATAATGATACCGAAGGCATGCTTGTTTTGCGATATAAATTCGACCCAAATTCCAAAGAAGCCAAAAATTATCTTGATATGTTCCAGAGAAAATTCAATAGGCAGCCAAGCGAAGAAATTTATGGGGCAATGGCCTTTGATACATACAATATTTTAACAAATGCAATCGAAAAATGTGGAAACGAGCCTGACTGCATAAAGGCATATCTGTACTCTGTAAAAGACTACGCCGGAGCGAGTGGAACAATTTCCATTGACAAAAATGGGGATTCTATTCATGAATTTGTCGTAAGCCATATTGTAAACGGAACATTGGAAGACATTTAACTCCTTACAACAAATAATTATTATGCCACTGCTTTCAGTAGAAAATATTTCAAGCGGCTACGGAAAGAACAATGTGCTGCAAGGCGTCTCGTTTCACGTGGACGAAGGCGAGATCGTTGCATTAATCGGCCCGAACGGCGCTGGCAAAAGCACGGCGCTCAAAACTGTGTTCGGCTTCTTGCGAAATTCAGCAGGCAAAATTTATTTCGACGGCAAGGACATAACGCTCAAGAAGCCGCACGAAATCGTGCGCTTGGGCATGTCCTTCGTGCACCAGGGACGCCAAGTATTTCGCAATATGACTGTCGAGGAAAACCTTGTCCTAGGGGCTTTCATTGACAGAAAATCAGAAAAAATCAAAGAACAAATCTATTCGATGTTTCCCATATTGAAGAAAAAGCGCAATGCCGTTGCGTCAACGCTCTCCGGCGGACAGCAGCAGCAGCTTGCCATCGGCAGGGCACTGATGCTTTCTCCGAAGCTGCTCCTGCTTGATGAGCCATCTCTTGGCTTAGATCCAAAGACCGTGCGGCTCGTCTTCGACAAAATAGAGTCCATACGCAAGGCTGGCACGACCTTGCTTCTCGTGGAGCAGAACGCAAGAATGGCGCTGGAGATAAGCGACAGGGCTTACGTTTTCGAGACGGGACAGATAAAGCTGGAAGGCGCTGGAACGCAGCTGCTGAAGACAAAAAGCGTGCAGAGATTGTATCTGGGCGGCTGAACGAAACTATTTAAATTTAGTTATATACAATATAACTGGTGATTGCATGGTGGAGGTAGCAGAAGCGACGGTCAAAAAATGGGGCAGCTCTCTCGGAATAATAATACCTAAAGAAGTGGCGGAGAAAGAAGGTATAAAAGACGGAGAAAAAGTCAGTGTTATCGGAAAAATTGAAAAATTGGTGTCAGGCACTAAGTTTATTAAGTTTGCAGTGGAGAACATAGGAGCCAACTCCGACAATTGATAATAAGTTGAGGTTAAAACGCAGACGAGTATTTTTACCCCGCCACTTTGCCACTCTCTCCGATGCCAATGGCAACCGAATCCTCAGAACGCGCAAACGCGCTACACTTATGACATCGAAAACCAGCTCATCCAAGTTGCTGTATGTTGATTGAGGTCTTGGCTAATACGGTTGACGGCGGTGCTGCTGTAAGGTAGCATAACCTGATTATCTTGTTGCTTTAGGAGTAGGTTGTGCATGCGTCGCCGCCAACGGCAAGAAACCTCCCCCACTTCGCTCTCCGTCCAATTGGGCCGGGCTTTTAGACGTTATTTCATTACCGGTCTAGCCACGTTGCTGCCCGTTGTCGTCACCCTTTATCTTCTAGTGACCATCTTCCGGCTGACCGACGGCCTGCTCGGGCGCCATTTGGGAGTCGCGATTCCAGGCCTTGGGCTGGTGGTGACCGTGCTGATCATTCTCGCGGTGGGTGTGATCTCCATTCACTTCTTCGGCAGGCAGCTTTTCCGGGTTGTGGAAGCCTGGTTTATCCGCTTGCCGCTTGTCAAAAAAATTTACCCTGCCGCCAAGCAATTTTCCGATTTTCTCTTTGCCGAGTCCGGGCAGCGCTCGGGGATTCGCCAGGTGGTCCTGGTGGAATATCCACGATTGGGTACTTACTCAGTTGCTTTTGTGACCAACGAAGCAAAGACCGTTGTTACGGGACGGAGCCAGACCTTGCTCACCCTTCTTATTCCCAACCCCCCTTCGCCATTTACCGGACCTATTATTTTTGTCCCGCAGGAGGACGTGGTACCCCTGGACCTGTCTGTGGAGGACGCGGTCAAGCTCATCGTTTCAGGAGGGGTGGTAGCTGCCCCTTTTCAGGCGGCACGACGAACTCCACATCATAGCGAGTAAGCCTCATGGAAACATTATTCAGCGTCATGAAAGATCCTACATTTTCAGGGTGGGAAAGGACGGCACTCTGGAGCATTTTGGGTATTGCCATTCTGGGTTTATTTTATGCGGTTTTCCTGGCCGCCGAAATGCTTCGCAAGGACCAGGGTACGGAAGCCATGCGCAAAATAAGCGCTGCGATCCGTACCGGTGCTAATGCGTACCTCAACCGCCAGTTTCGAGCGCTCTGGTTGCTCATCCTCCTGTTGACGGCGCTTTTGTACTTCACCGCAGGCGAGCGCTCCATTGCCATTGGCCGAGCCTGTGCTTTTCTCATGGGCTCGATTTTTTCAGCGACGGTTGGTTTTATCGGCATGAACATGGCAGTACAGGGGAATGTCCGCGTAGCGGCAGCTGCTCGGACGAGCTTCGCCGAGGCGCTAAAAATTGCCTACCGTACCGGTACCATCACCGGCATGTTGACCGATGGGCTTGGCCTTTTAGGGGGGACGTTGATTTTTATGGTCTACGGCGAGCATGCCTATGAAGTGCTTCTGGGTTTCGGCTTCGGCGGCACGTTGCTTGCTCTTTTCATGCGGGTAGGAGGAGGCATTTACACCAAAGCCGCCGATGTGGGCGCGGATCTGGTGGGAAAGCTTGAGAAGAACATTCCCGAAGACGATGCCAGGAACGCCGCCACCATTGCGGATAATGTGGGCGACAATGTCGGGGATTGCGCGGGGATGGCAGCCGATATCTTTGAATCCTATGAAGTCACGATTGTCTCTGCCATGATTTTGGGATGGGCTTCTTTCGGCCATAAAGGGGTGATCTTCCCGCTTTTGGTTCGGGCAGTGGGTGTTGTAAGCTCAATCATTGGAACGTACCTTGTCCGTACGACGGAAGAAGCAAGAGCCGCGATGAAAGCCATCCACGTCGGGTTTACCGTATCCGCATTGGTGTCCATTGTCGGATTCTGCGTGATTGGCTTTTACTATTTGCGATTTCCAGAAGCCGTTCTTTTGCCTTCCTGGATCAGTTTTGGGATTCCTGGGTTGGACATGCGTCCGGTATGGACTACTTTGATCGGAATTGTTTTGGCCATTGCCATTAATTATTTAACCGATTACTTCACCGCTCCAGAGAAGCCGCCAGTTCAGTTTGTCGCCCGTGCGACCCAAACCGGGCATGCGACTACCATCATCAACGGAATTGCCGTAGGTTACGAAAGCAGCGTGTGGGCGATATTGGTGATTGCGCTGGCCATTTTTGCTTCCTTCTTCATTTATCAGGGGACGAATCCCACCTACATCGCTTATGGAGTTGCCATGTGCGGCATTGGGATGCTGACCTTAACGGGGAACAACATCTCGATGGATGTCTTCGGCCCTGTGGCGGACAATGCCAATGGAATCGGCGAGATGGCCCACTTGGAGCCCAAGGCTCGCAAAACGTTGGCAGATTTAGACGCTTGTGGCAATACGACCAAAGCCATCACCAAGGGAATCGCCATTGGCTCGGCGGTCATCGCGGCCGTTTCGCTCTTCAATGCCTATATTACCGACATTGCTAAATTCCAGGGGGCAACCTACGAAGAGATCGTACCCCTTCTTTCCATTTCTGAACCGCTGGTTTTTATTGGTTTGCTCATCGGAGGTTCTATCCCATTTTTATTCAGCTCGCTGACGATCCGGGCTGTAGGACGCGCGGCTTTTCTCATCGTCAATGAGGTGCGCGCGCAATTTAAGGATAAGGCAATTTGGGAAGGGACCAAAACACCGGATTATGCCCGTGTTGTTTCCATCTGCACCAAGGAAGCCCAGCGAGAGCTGATCGGGCCAGGGCTTTTGGCTGTTCTGACACCGCTGGTGGTGGGGCTTCTGTTGCACAAAGCAGCACTAGGAGGTTTTCTGGCCGGCTTAATTCTATCCGGACAGCTTTTGGCTGTATTCATGGCAAATGCCGGTGGAGCTTGGGATAATGCCAAGAAGTTCATCGAGGATGGCCATTACGGTGGGAAAGGTTCCGAGGCGCATAAAAGCTCTATTACTGGAGATACGGTGGGTGATCCTTTGAAAGATACGGCAGGACCTGCCCTGAATCCGCTAATCAAAGTGATGAACATGGTTAGCCTCCTCATTCTTCCATTTGTAGTTAAATATGAAACGCTTAACCTGGCCACCTGGAGTGTGATAATCGTTTGTTTGGTTATTTTAGGGTGGGTCGTCTACCGAAGCAAACAAGAGTCACTTGAAATCGTCAAGTAGGGTGTTTCCTAGGTACATGAGATTTGCCGTCGTCTGCAGCCTCCTTGGGATGTTGATTGCCCAAGTTGGCTGTAGTCGCTCGGAGCCGGTTGTCAAAATTGGTTTCGTGGCTCCCTTAACCGGAGATCAGGCTCCACACGGCGAAGACATGCTCCGTGCGGCAGAGCTTGCAGTCGAGCAGGCAAACGCCGAGGGTCCAGTCTTGCCGGGCCATCGACTGCAGCTGCTCGCGTTGGATGACCAGCGCAGTCCCACCCAAGCGGTTGCGGCGGCAAAGAAGCTTGTCGCCGATCGTGATGTGCTGGCAGTCGTTGGCCATTTAAACTCCTCCTGCACCATGCCAGCCTCTGCGATCTATCACCAAGCTGGTCTTGTCCAAATTTCCCCGATCTCTTCCAACCCGCAGATTTCCCGCCAGGGATTCGATACGTTTTATCGCACGTGTGCGACGGATGACCTTCAAGGCCCAGCGGCAGCGATCTTCGCCATCCGCGAGTTGTGCGCTACTCGGCCCAGGAGGGAGTTTCGATCCTGCCGGGTTTTTATCCTGGATGACATGACGACCTACGGGCGGGGGTTGGCGAATGAGTTTAAGAAGAAGGCAAAAGCACTTGGCGCCGAGTTGCTTGGCCACGAAGGGATCACTCAGGGGGATAAAGACTTCGCACCTCTTTTGACTAAGCTTAAACCGCTCGAACCGGATCTGTTATATTTTGCAGGCATGTTTCCGGAAGGAGCCTTGCTCATCAAGCAGAGCCAAGAAGTAGGACTTTCGTGCCAATTCTTGGGAGGGGATGGGCTCTTCGATCCTGTTTTGATTGAGTTGGCAACTCCCCGTGCTGCCGAGGGTATCTCTATCACGACCATTGGTTCTGATGTCCATGAGATTCCAACTGCCCAGGCGTTTGTGCGGGAATATGAAAGCCGTTACGGCCCTATCGGGGCGTATTCGGCCTATGCCTATGAAGCCACGCGTATCGCCATCTGGGCAATTCAAGAGGCGAGCCTTAAAGACCGTGCAGCCGTACTGGCTGTGATGAAAACATTGAAAGACTACCCTGGCTTATTCGGGTTACAGAACTTCGATGAAAAGGGTGATACGCTGATCCGCGATATCGGGATTTTTACCGTGAAAGGCGGCCGCTTCCACTTCGTCAAAACGGCGACGTGGGACTAGCGAGTGCGGAGTTTGGAATTCGGAGTTCGGAGTTCTGAAATAGAAAATGCTTTTGCCTTCCATTCCGCACTTCGCATTTCGCACTCCCCACTTTCCGTAAGGTTTTTCCAAGTATGAGTCCCCTTCAGCTTTTCTGCCAACAACTCATCAATGGCCTGACCTTAGGGTCCATCTATGCGTTAATCGCCCTTGGCTACACCATGATCTATGGGGTTCTTCAATTGATTAACTTTGCTCACGGGGAAGTATTCATGGTCGGGGCTTATGCCGCACTCGGAATCGTGCTGTGGATGGGCGGCTCTGCCGCAAGTACAGGTTCTGCTTGGTGGGTTACTTGGATATTCTGCGCAGCCGGTGCCATGGCAACCTGCGGACTACTCGGTCTTGCCATGGAGCGTTTGGCGTATCGTCCTCTGCGGCAAGCCCCGCGTTTGAATGCCCTCATTACGGCAATTGGTCTTTCCCTCATTCTTCAAAATGCGTTGATGATTCTCTCGGGAGCCACGGATCGGCCGTTCCCCAGCCTCATTCCTCCTCTTCGATGGGAATGGAATGGAGTGATGGTTACTTTGATGCAGGTCATGGTGTGGACGGCAAGCGGCCTTCTGATGATTCTTCTTCGAGCCCTGGTCATGGGAACGCGCCTTGGAGTGGCCATGCGGGCTACGGCTCAAGACTTAAAAGCGTGTGCCATCTTGGGTCTTCCCATTGACCGGATCATTGCAGCGACCTTTGCGCTGGGATCCCTTTTGGCTGGCATTGGAGGATTCCTTTTTGGATTGAACTATGGGACGATTAATTTCCACGATGGCTATTCGGTGGGTCTTAAGGCTTTTACGGCTGCGGTTCTTGGCGGAATCGGCAACATCCCAGGGGCCATGGTGGGAGGCTTGCTGTTGGGATTGCTGGAAGGCTTGGGAGCCGGATATCTTTC
>JACPAW010000099.1 GCA_016180605.1 Candidatus Omnitrophota bacterium
GGCTCCGAGAATGGCAGCACTTTTGGCTCCGGTTGTATCGGGAAGGTGATTGATTTTTCCTTGGAAAGTACGCAGCGCTAAATACGCAAATGCAATGGGTTCCTTCGCCTGTGCCGGAATCCCATATCGTTCAATGGGGAAAACCAGCGTGGGATGCAACAGGCGTGTCAAATGATCCATCAAGGTCCGGTTTCTTACTCCACCCCCGCTGACGATGACTTCTTTGATCCGATGGGGAACGAACCGGCGGTAACTGTCCACGATGCTATGGGCGGTGAAATACGTCGTTGTGGCCAGAACATCAAGAGGGTGGCGTTCGAGGGTGCTTCCAAAGACCTGGCGCAATAAAGCTTCATTAAAAAGTTCATGCCCGGTTGATTTGGGAGGAGGTTTTCGAAAATAGGGATGTTGTCCCAGGCGTCCGATGGCTCGGTGGTCTATCCGGCCGCGAAGGGCCAAATGCCCCCGTGCATCATAAAGCATTTTTCCACGGCTGATTTTTCGAACAATAGAGTCCATCAGGCAATTGCCAGGTCCAGTGTCGAAGGCCAGAGTGCGGATATCAGAGCCTACCACCGTGACGTTGGCGATTCCGCCGATGTTCTGCAGAGCGCGGACCTTGCTCGCTCCAAAAAACATTTCATCGAAATAGGGTATTAAGGGTGCTCCGGAGCCTCCGGCTGCGATATCGCGAGGGCGAAAATTGGCGACGACCGGAATTCCGGTTCGGTGGGCGATGATAGAAGGCTCGCCGATCTGCAGAGTGGAAGGAACAGGGTCATCCGGGCCATGATAAATCGTATGCCCATGCGAACCGATGACGCTCACCCGGCTAGGCGGGATGCGTGATCCTCGCAATAGGGAAAGGGCGGCTTTCGCGAAGTGTTCCCCTAGCTCCATGTTCAGGGAAGAAAATACCGGAGCGTTCAATTGGGTGCTTCGATGGAGCAACTGCACGATTCGCTGCGGGTAGGAAACGCTGCGTTGCGCCAACAGGCGCAGCGTCTTGCCGCGGAAAGACACAAGGGCTGCGGAGATCCCATCGCAAGAGGTTCCCGACATAAGCCCAAGCGCCAGGGGAGACATGAGTTAAAAGAATGGACTTCAGACGTCAGACTCCAGACATCAGAAAAAACCAAAATCTCGATATTTGATATCGCTTTACGTTCTCTCTGATGTCTCATGTCTGAAGTCTGACGTCTGATAAGGCGCGACGGAGGGATCCTTGGGTCTTCGAAAGAAGCGTTTGGGCTTGTACATCAGTCATTCCGCCCAATTGCATGAGGGCCGCGATCTTGACGTGGCTATGAGCTTGCCGAAGCAGTTTGGAGGCGCGCTCTTTGGAGCAGCCCGTCAGTTCGCATAATATGCTCAGCGCTCTGGCGCGCAGTTTCCGAGAAGTCGGGCGCACATCGATCATCCGATTGCCGTAGGTCTTGCCCAGTTGCACCATCGAGGCAAGGGTGAGTTGATTGAGAACCAATTTCGTTGCGGTTGCCGCCTTAAGGCGGGTTGAGCCGGAGAGGATTTCCGCTCCGGTATCCAGCAGGATTCGAACAGAAGCCAAGATAGGAGAGCTTAAGTTGCAGCTAACCAGTACGGTGGTCGCTTTGCGACGGACCGCTTCGCTTAGCGCGGCACTGACGAATGGAGTCACCCCGCTTGCGGTCAGTCCGACGACGACATCCCCAGGATGGAGCATTCGCTGCATGAGCCTCTTGGCAGTGCTGCGATTATCCTCGGCTCCTTCCTTAGAGGCGAACACAGCGCTGCGGCCGCCGGCAATAAAGGCTTGAATCAGAGAAACAGGGGTATGAAAGGTAGGCGGGCATTCGGCTGCTTCAAGTACTCCCAATCTGCCGCTTGTTCCAGCACCGACGAAGAAGAGGCGTTTCCCATCTGCCAGGGCGACACGAATCAGCCCCACAGCCTCTTCGATGGCTGCCGAGGCTTTCTGGACCGCTCGCACGGCACGGTGATCTTCCTGGTTCATCGTGCGTAGAATCTTGGCGATGGAGAACTGATCGAGCTGAGCGGTTGCGGGGTGTAGCTTTTCTGTAGGAAGTTGGTCGTAGCGCATGAGGAGGTTAAACAAAACGATAACACGACTTGCAAGGGATCGCAACCCCGCCATTGCGCCAGTAGGCTCTGCAGCAATCAGCTCGTCAGCTCGTCAGCAATCAGCCATAAGTAAAAGCGAAGAAAAATATGGGAAACCCAAGGAAAGTTTTAAGCTGGTTTCTGCCGTTTTTGCATACGGCTGACGAGCTTACTGCTGACGAGCCGTCTTTGTTACTTCTGACGAGCCGACGAGCTGACTGCTGACGAGCCAAACAGGGCTCTACTATCAGCTTCCCTAAGCGGCGCATACCCTTTATGATAAAGGCATGTCAGGCGATCCCTCCTTAGAGGATCTCATTGGAATCCAGCTCTGTGTAGGACTCTCTGGTTTAGAGCCCACATCTGAAGAAATCCAGAGTTTGAAACGAACCCGCGCCCGAAGCCTAGTCGTTTTTGATCGCAATTTCGAATCGCCGCAGCAGTTTCTTGAGTTGCAGAAGAAGCTCAAAGAAGTTTTGAACCGAGAGCTTGTCCTTATGGTCGATCACGAAGGCGGTAGAGTCATTCGTTTTAAAAATGGAGTCACCCGTTTTCCATCTGCACGCGAACAAGCAGCTCTGGGTTTTGCTGCCATTACCCAGCAAGGGATGGTGGAAGCGCAAGAATTAAAAACGCTGGGAGTCCGGGTGAACCTCGCTCCTTGCGTGGATGTGGTTGTGGATGGATCTGATCCTATCATCGGGGATCGCTCCTACGGGTCGGATCCCGAAGAGGTTAGCGGGTTGGGTGCTGCGAGAATCCACGGCTTGCAAGGCCATGGAATCGCTGCTTGTGCAAAGCATTTTCCAGGACTAGGCTGCGTTCCCAAGGACCCTCACCGCGTGCTTCCTACCATTGAAACCAGTTGGGAGGAAATGGAGGAAATCCATCTAGCTCCGTTTCAAAAGGCAATCGAAGAGAAAGTAGCAATGGTCATGTCCTCTCATGTTTGCTATCCAGGGCTCGGAGAACCCGGAAACCTTCCCGCTACCTTTTCCAGGCATCTGATTCATGGGTTACTCAGGGAGCGTTTTCATTTTAATGGGCTGATTCTGACGGATGATCTGGAAATGGGGGCTCTTCGACAATTGGGTTCTATGGGGGAATTGGCTATCCGGGCAACCGAGGCTGGACATGACCTGCTTTTGATTTGCTCGGACCTCGATGCCGCTTGCCAGGCAGCAGAAAAGCTTCGGATAGCCTACCAGAATGGCCGCCTATCGGTGGAGGATCTTCGGGTTACCGCCACGCGCTTTGAGCAAACTCTAGGCCTCCACTGAGGGATCGACTCTTGTTCGTTAGTTCTGAAATATGGTAAGCTTTCTATTTGGGAGCCGATAAAGGCACACTCCCGTTGTAGGTGCGGCGGACCTGTAGCGATGCTACAGGGGTCGAAAGACGGGGTCGCAAAGCAGAAGACCTAAGTCACGCGATGCGGCGGGCGAGCGCTGGAGAAGCGTATGGAGCAGGTAGCTCCACAGAGGCGCCTCAAGGTCCGTTGTGCGTGATATGGTGGCTTCGCTACCGAAGCTTCTGAGGGCGCTTTGGTCGCCTTGTCCGGCTCCCTTGACTTCATCATTCCAATTCTACCTATCGTTCTGTTATAAGCGCAGCGAGCTAGCTCGCTGCGCAATTTTTATGTACAATAAAGGCACATCATGCGTGCCCTTTCCGCTTCTACTTTGAAATTATTCCAGGAATGCCCCCGTTGTTTCTGGTTACACATTAAAGAGCGGCTGGAACGTCCGCGCGGGCCGTTTCCTTCGCTTCCTTCAGGAATGGATCGCGTGCTGAAAGTCTATTTCGATGCTTACCGTAGAGAAGGCCGTCTACCGCCACTGATTGCCGGCAAGTTCAATGGTCAGCTATCGACTCAAGAGTTGACGCTAGGCTTCAACGACCCAAAGACGGGAGCTCGACTTTGGGGGAAGCTGGATGACTGCGTGATCCTGCCGGATTCGCGTCTGGCTCCGTTAGATCACAAAACAAGGGCTTCGGCACCGGATGGGGTAGGCTATACGGAGAAGTACTATAAATTCCAGATGGATGTCTACACGCTACTCTTAGAGCGGTGCGGCCAGTCGACAAGCCGCACGGCTTACGTCGTCTATTACTACCCGCTTGAAGGCTCCCTTCACGAAGGGGTTCCGTTTGGAGTGGCGGTTCACGAAATTACCACGCACCCGGAATCCGCTTATGCCACATTCGCAGCCGCATGCCGCTGCCTGGAGGGTTCGCTCCCATCTGCTGCTGCGCAGTGCGGGTACTGTCGATGGATCGAGAATCGCGCATCGGTTGCGCAAAGTGCTCCTACGGTGCAAAATGCTCCCGTGGTTACCATCACGAAGGCTTCGCCAAAAAGAACGGTCGCCTCAGCGCCTGAGGTGTCACTTCTAAATGATCTTTTCCCAGAAATCGCAACGGAAAAGGAGAACCCTTGATGCGCCGATTACTGCCGATCTGGATTGGAGTGAGTGTCGTCATGGTTTGGGTGGGGTTTGTCCTGCCGTGGGTAAGATTGGAAACGCATGAGCCTGATTTGGTTCAGAAAATCCGCAAGGCCGCTCCGTTACGTGATACGGTGGATGGGTTATTGCAGGATGTCAATCGGGTCACCCTGACGATCCGACGAGGAGCAGAAAAGGTGACCGGCGAGCTTCCCCGGCTTGAGGATTTACCGCGCCATGTCAGCGGCCTGCAAGTGCCGCAGCTTGCCAACAGCCAGCAAGCCAAGCTTGCCGCAATGGTCATGGAGCTGATCGTCGGAGCACAGCAGTACTTGGGGCTTAAAAGCTACGCCGTTTACCTGTTGCCAGGAATGCTTTCGTTATTCGGTCTTGTCTTGATACTCTGGAATAAGCATACGATAGTCGTATGGGTGGCAATCGGTCTTTGTGTGGCCATCGCGGCACTTGGCTTCTGGAAGCTATTGACGACGAAGGCGGAGGCGCTGGTTGTCACCATGACGATTGGAGAAGGTTTGTGGCTTTCCTTGTGGGCTTATATTGTTTTGGCAATCGGCGCTGCTGGTTATTTAATGATAAAACCACATCGGACTTAAGCGTTGTGATTGACACCTCTTCTACGCAAGACCTATAATGCCTGCCGACGAGTAACTGTCGGCTGGATTTCATGCCGGGATAGCTCAGGTAGTAGAGCGCAGGTCTGAAAAACCTGGCGTCCCCAGTGCAAGTCTGGGTCCCGGCGCCTTTTTCTAATTTCTGATTTTCTGATTCTTGAGGGATAAATGAACGATTCACTGGATGTCCTTGTAGTGGACGATGAACCCAAAATTTGCCAGGTATTAGAGCAAATTTTGACGGCTCGGGGTTGTCGCGTACGGGTTGCGAAGGATGGCCTTGAGGGCCTTGGCTTTTTTCAGCAGCAGGCCGCTGAAGTAGTCATCACCGACATCAAGATGCCTAAGCTCAACGGCTTGGAATTGATGCGGGAGCTCAAGCGGCTGGACCCGCTTTTGAACATCGTGGTCATCACCGCTTATCCTTCCATCGAGGGTGCCGTAGATGCCATGAAACACGGCGCTTGTGATTTCATCACCAAGCCCTTCGAAATCTCCCAAGTCCAGGCCATTCTTTATCGCTGCCAGCAGCGTTTAAGCTTGTCTAAACAGTTGCGTGCCCAGGGAGAAGAGCTCGTCAAGCTCGAGGAGCTCAATCGGCGGCTGGCAGAACTCAACGACATGAAAAGCCAATTCCTGGCGGCTCTGTCGCATGAGGTCAACACTCCTTTGTGCCTGATGAGCGAGTGGATTTATTTGCTCTCGGATGGAACGCTCGGCCGATTATCCAACGACCAGGAACATGCCGTCGATGTTCTCATTGCGGCCTACGAGCGGCTGCATCGGCTCTTGCGCCAACTCATCGATTTGATGCAAGGACACACGATTGTCTTGCACCGGCAAGCCATCGGTGTTCAGGAGATTGTCCAACAGGCGATTGCTGCGGTGACTCCCAAGGCATTGGGGCGTTCCATTGTGATTACGACCAATCTTCCAGAGCCTCCTTTTATGGTGGAGGTGGATCGAAATCGGTGTGTGGCAGCCGTCGAGTATATCCTCGATAACGCCATCAAGTTTAGCCACGAGAAAGGAAGCATTTATGTGGATATTGCCGACACAGCAGAGGCGGTTACCGTGCGTATTCGAGACAGCGGAATCGGCATCCCCGAAGAGGAACAAGACAAGGTTTTCTCGGCTTTTTATCAAGTCGACCGCCGGCTGAACCGGGAATTCGAAGGGGCGGGGATCGGCTTAGCCCTTGCCAAACGCTATATGGAACTGCATGGCGGCTCCGTACGTTTATCGAGTGCGGTGGATGTCGGAACGACCGTCACTCTAAGCTTTCCACACGTTACGACTTCCGTGACCCCACCTCCTGCTTCCGAAACACCACTCTAAACATTTGAAGATTTGTCACATCGCCGGTGTAGCTCAGGAACAGCAACGGGAATTCCGCATGGAGATTGACGAGCGCCATTGTCCCAACTGCGGCCATGGCATCATGGACTGGGACACCGTCTGCCCGGGGTGCGATCAGATCCCATGGCAAAGTCCGTTCGGACGCAAGATCATTGCCCAACGGCGCCGATGGCATTGGTGGATGGAGACCGGTCCCTTCTTAGCGATTAGCATATTGGCATTGGGCGCGGCAACGTGCGGAGTGATCAGCGTGATGAAGTCTACAGGGTCTGTCTTCTGCCCCCTGCCCGGTTCGGACCCCAAAACCAAAGGCCTGCTCACCGAAATCGGCGAACTGGAAACCCAGCTAAAACAACCTGATCTGGCGGCTAATCAACGCGAGGTTGCCATGGCCCGCATCTCAGAGCTGCAGACCCACGGCGACTACATCATCCGCCAATCAGCGACCTTGGCGCTGATCGAGGTGCTTGAAGCCCAGGTGAGGCCTGAATTGCCTGCGGATCAACGCGAAACCGCGATCACTCGCATCTCGGAGTTTCTCGAGCACGACGACCATATCATCCGCATGAAGGCAGGAACGGCGATTGTTGACATGCTCAAAATCCAACTTCAACAGGCAGATCTGTCGTCGGATCGACGCGAGGCTGCCACCACTCGCTTGATTCAGCTGCTGCAGCATCCCAGCGACCTGGTTCGCTTGGACGCAGCGTTGGCCTTGGGAGATACGGGGGATCGACGGAGCATCCCGGTTCTCATCAATCTCCTGGGTGAGGAGAATGAGACGGTCCAGCTATTGGCGAGCGCAAGCCTTGAAGACTTGACTGGGGAGCAGCTTGGAACAAGCTCGAAGGCCTGGAAACGGTGGTGGAAAGTGCACCAGAACGACTCGACCGCATTTCCCTCGGTCCGTCCGAGTCATAACTCATCGTCCGCCGGTGTAGCTCAGAGGTAGAGCAGCTGTTTCGTAAACAGCGGGTCGGAGGTTCGATTCCTCTCACCGGCTTTCGCTTGACACAGTCGGAGGTTCGATTCCGAAGCGCCGACCATCAGGGTCGGCGCGGAGTGCCGGAACCGGCAGGGTTCCGGCCTCTCACCGGCTTTCGCTTGACACAGTCGGAGGTTCGATTCCGAAGCGCCGACCATCAGGGTCGGCGCGGAGTGGCCTGACGCCCACCGCGCCAGGCATTCCGTAGCCGCCAC
>JACPAW010000063.1 GCA_016180605.1 Candidatus Omnitrophota bacterium
GCTGTCTGCTGTTTGCTGCTTTTTCGCTACTTTTACCATCGCAGGACGAATCACTTTGTCATGCATCGTGTAGCCGGTGTGCACTTCTTCGACGATTTTACCTTCCGCTTGCCCATCGGTCGCCGCGACCTGATCCACCGCTTCGTGCAAATGAGGGTCAAATAGCTCTCCAATGGTAGAAATACGCTTGACCCCTTGCTCTTCCAGCACGCCTAAAAGTTGGCGGTAGATCAGATGAACTCCTTTTACCACCGCTTCCGGGTCAGATTGCTTATCAACCGCAACCAATGCCTGGCTGAGCCCATCCATAATGGGTAACAGCTCCCGAACAAGTGATTGTGCCGCAAACTTGGTAAATTCTTCCTTCTCGCGCTGCAACCGCTTCCTCGTGTTTTCAAATTCGGCAACCGTCCGAAGATATTTATCCTGCGCTTCTTTGGCTTGCTGACGCAGAGTTTCCAGTTCCTGGTTCTTCGATTCTTCAGTCGATTTCGACTCAGCGCAGGATGCGCTTTTTTCTGCTTGAGGTTGCGGCGCTTTCTTTCCGGAAGCTTCGTGTGTCATCACGCTTGCTCCCATAGATTCAGGCAATGGCTCAGACATCGGCCCATACCCTCCACCAAGGCGCGCAGGCGCAGATAATCCATGCGCTTAGGTCCAATCACGCCAATACCGCCTACCATTTCATGGTCGTGTCCGAAGGAAAATGGCGCAATGACATAGCTGCAGCTTTCAAGCTCCGGAATCTTGACCTCTTTTCCAATTCTCACCTGCACGGAATCCGCTGCAAGATCCTGGCGCATGCGCTCCACCAACGTTTCTTCCGCATCCAACCCCTTTAAGAGTTCATGCGCCTTTTTTGGATCACGGCTGAATTCCGGTTGCTCGATGATCACGCGGGTCCCTTGCAGCAAAAAACGCTCGTTCGGTTCGGTAGAGAGCGCGTCTTGCAGGATTTGAAGGGCACGTTTGACGATATGGTAGAAGGAATCGGTCTGGCTGAGCATTCGCCGCTCGAGTGAAATCAGAAGGCTCGCGAACTCAAGGCCGGCGAGCTCCGTGTTGACAAAGCGCGAGAGGGCGGCGGCTTCATCACGGCTCATGGGCTCTTCGATCTCGACAATGTGGGAGGCCACCATCTCTTCATTCGCCACCATGACGCATAATAGCTTGCGCAGGCTCAAGGGGACGAACTCCACTTGCTTGACGGTGCTTTTCTTGACACTGGGGGCTACGACAAACGCCGCTTGCTGGGCAAACTCAACCAACAGAGCACCCGCACACTCCAAGAGTCTATCCACGTCATACTCCATTGGCTCCAGGCGGCCCTCAAACTCCCGCAGCGCTTCCGCGGAAAGGTGCTGCAAATCCATCACCGCATCGACGTAATAGCGATAGCCCCGATCGGTGGGCACTCTTCCTGCCGAGGTGTGCGGCTGCTCCAAGTAGCCTGCCTCTTCAAGATCCGCCATGATATTGCGGATCGTAGCAGAACTAAGACCGGAGCGCAGCTTGTGCGCAAGCAGTTGAGAACCTACGGGTAAAGCCGTTGAAACATAGGCCTCAATCACTAGTTCTAAAATTCTCTTTCTTCTTTTATCTGAGTATGTTACGTTCATTTTAACCACACAATTTAGCACTCATATATTATGAGTGCTAATCGTAAGTTTACCATAATGAGCAGGCTTGTCAAGATAGAAGATCAGGGGGGTTGGCCAACTCGGAATGGAGTGTTTCCTGAATCAGTTTTAGCAATTCTTCTATCCCTTCTCCGGTACGCGCGGAAATGGCAACCGATGGGCTGTAGAGCCGCTTCAAAGCCGTCAGGACGTAGGTGTCGGAAACCAGGTCACTTTTGTTCAAGGCTGTCAGAGTAAGCTTATCACCAAACTCAAGATTATGGAGGACTCGTTCCACCCCCTCGGCATGCTGCAGAGCACGCGGGTGGCTGACGTCTAGCACGTGCAGGATAATGCTGGCATCGCGCGTCTCTTCTAGCGTTGCCTTGAACGCCTCTATCAGATGATGCGGCAGATGGTGTAAGAAACCTACGGTATCCGTCAGGATGATGGCATCTTTTCGATCAAACTGCAGCCTGCGTGCAAGCGGATCGAGTGTGGTGAAGAGCTGATGCCGTGTCACCGAATCCGCTCCTGTTAAGCGATTCAAAAGAGTGGTCTTGCCGGCATTGGTGTAGCCTACAAGAGCGACGATCGGTATGCCGCTTTCTTTTCGGCGCACCCGCATGGCTTGGCGTCTTTTCCCAAGCCGCGACAATTCGTTGCTTAAGCGTGCGATTCGCATGCGGATTCGGCGGCGGTCCACTTCCAGCTTCTGTTCCCCAGGGCCTCGCGTTCCAATGCCTCCTCCTAAGCGTGAAAGAAGAACCCCTTTTCCGGTAAGACGCGGAAGAAGATAACGCAACTGGGCCAGCTCCACCTGCACCTTGCCCTCTTGGGACTTTGCACGCTGGGCGAAGATATCGAGAATCAGCTGAGTCCGATCGATTGTCTTGACCCCCACTTCTTCTTCGATATTTCTCTGTTGAGTCGCCGAAAGCTCCTGATTGAACACCAAGACCTGGGCTCCGTCTTTCTTGGAAAGCTCTCGAAGCTCTTCGAGTTTTCCGCTTCCAAGGAATGTGCCGGCTACTGGTTGATGACGTTTCACGACCACTTGTCCTATCACGCGGCATCCAGCCGAGGTCGCAAGCTCCTGAAGCTCCTGGGATTCATCTTCCGGCGCCCAGTCCGGGCCGTCGTGCGCAAACCGGGCATCGAGTTGGACGGTAACTAGCAACACGTGTTCCATGAAGTCTCCATTAGCCACTTTGCATCTCTCTCAGTCAACCAGACAACCTGTCCCTCCGGTGCCAGCTACCGCGGTGCCAGCTACCGCGGTAGCTGGCACCTTCTCCATTACCTTTGCCCCACGAGTTCAAACACACGGGATGCGGTCTGCCAGGGTTTTTCATCCTCCGAGATATCCACCCATCGAATCCTGGGAGTCTGCCGAAACCAAATCAGTTGCCGGCGCGCGTAGTGCCGCACCCGCTGCTGCCAAATGGCAATCGTGTCCTTCAGGGTCACCTGGCCGCTTAAATAACGCTCCAAATCCGAAAGGCCATGCACCTGTCGCGCACTCTTCGAAAGCTCCAATCCCAAAAGACGACGCGCCTCGTTCATCACATCTTCCTCATAAATCATGTGCAACAGGCGCTCATTGATGCGCCGATACAGCTCTTCCCGGTTGCGGTTCAAGGCCACAATCGTCGCATCCCCATAGATGGGTTTGGTGCTCGTTTGTTCCCACCATGAAGAAAGCGGCTTGCCTGTCAGCTCATACACTTCAAGAGCTCGAATGATGCGCCGCGCATTATTGGGATGAAGCTTCGCGGCGGTAATGGAATCAATCTGCTTAAGCCGCTCGTAAAGCACCTCTTTACCAAGTTCTTGGCATTCCTTCCACAAGCGCTCTCTGATTTTGATATCCGCAGGAGGGGCTTCGCAAAGGCCTTCCGTAAGCGCTTTTAAATAAAGCCCGGTTCCGCCGGTGACCAAAACCGTTTTCCCGCGTTCTAAAAGCCGATCGATCAGGGGGCCGGCTAAATGGCGGTACCTGCCGACACTAAAGGAGTCCGTCGGCTCAATACACTCGACCAAGTGATGGGGGACCTGTGCCCGCTGCGCATGACTCGGCGCTTGGGTGAGAATCGGCATGCGGCGATAGACCTGCATGGAATCGCAAGAAACGATTTCCGCTTTGAGTTTCTCCGCAAGTTCAATGGCTACTGCGGTTTTTCCGACAGCCGTTGGCCCGATAAGGGCGATGAGGTTAGGCATGCTTTCGGGATGGAAAAAAGCGTGTGTTTGGCAAAACGCGTGATGCAAACCTCAAGCAACTGGCCGTTTAGATTTTCGGGACTCTCCACGATGACACCGTGATTATCCCTGGTCCTTCCGAACCATTGTCCCGCAAACTTCCCTGGGCCTTCAACTAAAATCTCAACCGTCTTGCCTTCCAAGGCCCTCTTCTTTTCCTGCTCAATTTCCCTTTGAAGGGAAAGTAAAATCTGATTGCGCTCTTCCTTCACTGCTTGGGGAATGTCATCTTCCTTCGCCGCCGCATCCGTCCCAGGTCGCGGAGAGTATTTAAAAATGTAGGCGTTGTCGTAGCGGACATCGCGCATCAACCGGATGGTAGCCTGGAAATCTTCGTCGCATTCACCTGGGAATCCTACGATGATATCGGTCGAAAGCCCAACCTCCGGCACTCGGTGCCGCAGTTGCTCGATTTTCTCAAGATAGTGGCGCACGGTATAGCCGCGCCGCATGGCGCGCAGAATCCGGTTTGAGCCGGATTGCACCGGAAGGTGCAGATACTCGCACACCGATGGACAATCGCGCATCGTCTCGAATAACCGTTCGGTGGCATCGAATGGGTGACTCGTTGTAAACCGAACTCGTACGGGGGATTGTCCCCGAAGGGGACTGTCCCCTTCCTTAAAGGAATGATCGATCCGACGTAACAATTCAGGAAAGTCCAGCAGCGAACCTAGATCGCTTTCCAACAGCCGCAGTCGCCCAAGTGGACCTTTATAGCCTGATCCATCCGGAAACCGCTTGCCGTAGGAGTTGACGTTTTGTCCAAGAAGGGTGACTTCCTTGTAGCCTAACTCTGCCAGCCGGTTAATCTCATCGATAATTTCCTGAGCGGGCCGCGAAATCTCCTGGCCTCTGGTTCTCGGCACGATGCAGTAGGTGCACGCCTTGTCGCATCCTTCCATGATCGTGACGAAGGCCGTCACTCCAGAACTTCGGTAATCACCTATTGGTTTTTGATTCAAAGGGCGATAGTGACGGCCGATGGCCACCACTCGTTCAGATGTCAGATGTCGGACGTCAGAAGTCAGATTGGTTCTTTCTGATCCATCCCTTCTGACCTCTGATTTCTGATTTCTGATTTCTGACCAGACTATTTCTTCTTGTTCTATCCCTTCTGACCTCTGATCTCTGATCTCTGATTTCTGTCTCTTCTGTTGTATCTCCGCTAACAGATACGGCAAATCATACAACTCCGCCGGCCCTGCAACCAGATCCACCGCCGGCAGCCGCTTGAAGATGGCCTGTTGATGCAGCTTCGCCATGCAGCCGATGATTCCCAACACAAGTTCCGGTCGCTCTTTCTTGAGCACCGCAAGCTCTCCCATCTTGCCGTACGCCCGCTCCTCCGCATGCTCCCTCACCGAGCAGGTGTTAAGCAAGATGACATCCGCCTTCTCCGCTTGCTCAGCCACCTCATACCCCTGTGCCGTGAGCATACCTATAACCTCTTCAGCGTCCCTTTCATTCATTTGGCATCCCATCGTCCGGAGGTAGACAGATTTTTTCATAACTTCATGCTCTCGAATCGGTTGCTTGATCACATGACGAACAAAAGAGGGGCGTCAAGAACTGTCAAGTTTGCCTTGAATTTCCCCTGTCGCACTGAGTCCATCACGCCATTTCATGATCTGCTCGATGTCAAAAACTGTAAAGACCGGATAGCCGCGATGGTCGCGCCGTGCTTTCACCCAACCCTTCTTCATCCAGTAGTACAGCCCTTGCCTCGTAACCTGCAGAATCTTTGCAGCCTGCGTCAGGTTATAGTGCTGCAAGCGCCGTCGCTGCCGCCGATGGACAATCTTCCGATCTGGAACCGCGAGGATCTGCTCGACCTCTTGGCGCTGCTGTGCCTTCTTCTGCAATAATTGCTCCAACCGGATCCGATCCAACTCAAAGATGTATTCAAGCGCCAGCTCCCATCGGATTTGTTCCTGACTCCCGTAGGGATAGACCTTAACCCGACCATCTTTCAAGCGAAGTACCAAGTCCTTTTTTAAAACCGTTCAGCATAACCCGCTCTTCCCGCCATTGTGATGACGGTTCTGCCCCATGTGCTTTATCTTCAGGAATCATCTTCACGATCCTCCTGCGCTGATGAATTAACTCCTTTGATCGACATTAATGGCTGAAGCTCATAGAGGATTTTCACGAGGTCTCGTTGCCCGCGCATGACTCGCTGAATATCTTTGTATGCCAACGGCGATTCATCCTTCAGGCGGTCATCGTGCTCATAGACAATTTGTTGCATACTTCTCTTGAAGTCTTTCTCCGAAATGGCGCGAAACGCTTCGGCACGAGACATGGCTCGGCCAGCTCCATGAGCGCATGAGCAGAAGCTGTATTCATTCCCGCGTCCCTCGATGACATATGAGCTACTTCCCATACTGCCTGGGACAATCCCCATGAGTCCGTTCACGGCTCGTGTCGCCCCTTTTCGATGGATATAAAATCGCTCGCCCCAATGGTCCTCTTGAGCCACAAAGTTATGGGTAAGATCAAAAGACTCACCAATGAGATCGACACCTCCTGCTGCATGCATATTCGGAAAGAGTTCTGAGAATATCTCCAGGATCCTGAGCAACATTTCTCGCCGGCTCTCAACGGCGAAGTCGAGCGCGTACTGGAGATCAAAGAGGTAATCGCCAGCCAACTTACTCTCTCCTTCAAAGTAGGCAATTTTCGCGTAGAGTTTTCGATCAATATCGCCTTCCGCTGCACCATGTTCAACATAGTA
>JACPAW010000064.1 GCA_016180605.1 Candidatus Omnitrophota bacterium
ACGGCGGGGGTCCCCTTCGCCCGCCCGCAGAACCGGCGCGATAGTCGCCGGGCGAGGACGGGCGAAGGGTCCGCCGTGACAGGACCCGCCCTAGCGAGGTCCTAGGGGAATCGGGCGTGGAGAAGTAACGGTTAACCCGACTGCAAGGCCTGCCAAAACCCAAAACAGCACCGCTTGCCGCAGAGAGTAAAAATTAGTATCGATTCCCGCATGCAGCACAAATGCAAGCAGTCCACCCATATAAGCCACTAATGGCAGCCGGAAAGAGGACTCCACACGGCGCAAGCCTCTAAAAAGAGTCCAAAATAAAAAACCAAGAAGTGCCAGAAAAGCACTGAGGCCAATGAGCCCGGTTTCAGCAGCCACTTGCAAGTAGCAGTTGTGCGCATAACGTGGCTGGCGCTCGCCCCCTACCCAATAGTCCAGGTAGTTAGCCATAAAAGTGTTTAGGCCATGTCCTAACAATGGCTGATCCTGAATCATCCCCACTGCTGCTTGCCAGTTGAGCCATCGGTCTTGCATACCCAACTGTGCTATCGAGAAGGCTTCCTTTGTATGGGGTGTCTCTACCCCATGCCCCGCCGGCATCAGGGCAGCCGTCGATAGAGTAACGGCAAGAACGATAAAGCCATAAGAGCGAACCTTGCTTGCCAGAAAAAGAAATAAGACCATTCCCATTGCAAAACCCAGCCAAGGTCCTAGCGCATCCGTTTGCGCGAAAAGAACGACCAACGCCCCAACCAAAAGCCAGCCTAAGATGCGAGGCCCCATACCCCTTCTCAACATCAACACAAAAACCAGAACAACCGGAATGATCACCATTAAATAAGTGGCTAGGTCAATCGGGTTTTCATAGGGTCCGGTAGCCCGCTCAAAAACCCTATAGCGAAAACCCCGCAGCAGACCGCGGTCGAATAAGACTTGTGTGAGCGCTTCCACTACGACGAGAACCGAAGAAACCGCCAATACTTTTATGCTCCGTTGGGCCACACGCGGCCGACACCCGATGTCAGCCGCAAAAATAAAAAACAGCAAGTATTCCGCCCATTTCTCAATCAAACCCTTCATGCTCAATGAGGGAAAGCGGCTCACGAAAACGGAAAGAAAGCAGACAAATAAAAATGCGGCAACAGCCCAAATGAGAGGCTGTAAGGCAGGATTAAGCCAAACGGTAGCTTTTCTCCATGCAGGGTCCGTACGCTCCAGGCACCATCCTACCAGCATGAAGCCGAATCCAAGCTCCACGACCGCCTTGGAAAATGGCAGCAACAGCAGGATGGCGTAAAGGCTTCCCTCTTGGAGCAACCGTGCCAGTCGTACCCGCTTACTCATGAGAGAGCAATACGCTCTGGCTCACCGTACGCCAAGACAAACCTCGCGGCTGACAACAAGCACGCACTTCTTCCAAAAGATCCGCAGGCGGATCGGCGATGGCCACCAAGATTTCCTGCAAATGATAGGCCTCCACCAGCTCAGGAAGCATCTTGCGATTGCCCAGAACGAACACTCCCAAAATACTCTCGCCATGCTTCATGGGACTATCATCCAAGAAGCCAACCACTCGGCGTTTGTTCATTCCCCCGCATTTGATCGAACGCAAAACAGCTGCTCCGGTATCCCCCGCTCCGATAATGAGGGTGTTGATCTGGGCGGAAGCGCCACTGATCCACTCATTCAGCAGCCGTTCGATGACGCGGGAGCCTCCCACCGCCAGGAACGTCAGCATCCCATCAATGATGAAAACCGCCCGGGAATAGCCCTCAAAGCGCCAAAGATACAAAAGAGCCAATGCGGAAGAAATGGAGCCGAGACTTGTTGCTTTGAAAACCGTGACGATGTCCGAAAGCCCCACATAGCGCCATAATCCGCGGTAGAGTCCGCAGGCTGCGAAACAGGATAGCTTCACAAATAAAATCAGAGGCAATGATTGGATAACGAGTTTTTGCAAATCCTTATCCCAGCTTCCCTCAAACCGCAGCAAATGAGCAAAAACATAAACGCTGCAGATCAGCAAGAAATCGACGAGCACTTCCAGAAGACGCCGCTTATGCATCAGCATCGTCTCAATCAAGGTGGCTTTCTGAGGGATTGCATCGCTTCCCGTCAAGGGGGAACCAACCGGAGGTTCCAACCGGTATACTTCCACCTGTGCGAGGTAGCGGCCAATGAGCAACAGTGCCGTGATCACACTCAGCCACAGCGCCATGACCGCCAAAGGTTTCATCTGAGTGGAAACGACACTGAGCAACCCAAGGCCGGCACTGACGACGTACAGCACGGTCACCGTCTGCCGCGCGCTCAATCCCAAGACTGCCAATCGATGGGAGACGTGGTCTGTGCCGCCGGAAAACGGGTGCTGCCGATGCATGAGGCGCTGGATCGTCACGAAACAGGTATCAAAAATCGGCAATGCCAGGACCAAGGTAGGCACCGTCAGAATGCTCAAAAGCTGAGTCGAATGATGCCAGCTGCCCATGAGGGCCAATGCCGCGAGGCTTAAACCCAGTAGATGGCTGCCCGAATCCCCCATAAAAATCTTGGCTGGTGGAAAATTATAACGCAGAAACCCAAGGCAGCTTCCGCTGACGATGGCAGCCAGTATGGCAACCGTCCATTGCTGAGAATTAACCGCATGCCAAAGGCAAAAACCAGAGGCAATTCCGGCCACCCCGGCTGCCAATCCATCCATATTGTCGAGGAGATTAAACGCATTCATCACCAGCACGAACCAAAGAATCGATAACGGAATGGCAAGCCAGACCATGGGAATGAGTGTGATGTTAATGCCATTGAAGACCATCACACAGCCGATCAGCAGCTGCCCGATGAGCTTGGTATAAGGAGGGATGCGCCGAAGATCATCGATGAAGCCCAACAGGAAGACCAGTGCCAGGCCGATGAGAAAGCTGATCATGGAGCGATCGATAGGCAACCAAAGCAGAGCGGAGACCAAAAAAGTAAGAAACATCCCCACGCCGCCTAAGCGGGCAATCGCCCGCCTTCCCCAACGATCATGAGCAGGACGATCGACGCAACCGGAGAGCACGGCGATGCGGCGGACGATGGGAGTAACCAGTAGCGTCAAAAAAAAGGCCGTTAAGCCAGCAAATCCCACACGCGAGAATCCGGACTCAAGGAATGTCATCAAAATCTAGCAACCCGCCACTTCAAGATCGCCCAGACCATGCGCATGCCATGCTGCCAGCGGATCTTCTTTCCTTGATGGTAAGAGCGCGGGCTGTAGTGGATGGGTACTTCCACAATCCGGCATCGCCGCCGCAGCAGCTTGCAGATCAATTCGTTGTCGAACTCAAAGCCATTGGCCTGAATCGGGGTTTGTTCGATCACATCGCGGGTAAAAACCTTATAACAGCCTTCGTAGTCGGTTGCTTGAAAGCCATAAAGCGTGTTGGTCAGCCAACGGATTACTTTATTGCCGATATAGTGAGAGAAGAACGGATCCCCATGCTTAGTGAAGAACCGCGGCGGCTTCAATTTAAACCGCGAACCCATTACAAACTCTGCATCCCCTCTCATGATGGGAGCTATTAAAAGAGCGTAGTCTTGCGGCGAGTATTCGTGGTCCGCGTCCTGGATCAGCAGCATATCGCCGCTGGCCGCACGGATGCCGCTTTTAATCGCCGCTCCTTTGCCACGGTTGCAAGGATGCTGAACCAATTTTACTCGATCTTTGAATACCTGCAGTTTTTGCCAAGTGCCATCGCTTGAGCCATCGTCGATGATCACAAGCTCTTTTTCTAAATCCAGGGCCACTGCTTCCACTTCGAGAATAACGGATTCGATGGTTTCCGCTTCATTGTAGACGGGGATGATGACACTCAATCGCTTAAACGAAACGGATGGGCCAATTTCCTGAGTCCCTTGCAAAGCAGGGTCCAAAACGTTGCGCATCCCGCGTTAAAGACCCACCTTTGAGACCATTGGAGCTGGGGATGTCACTGCTGCAGCAGATTTGGCAGCACTACGGCATTGTCGCATCCAATCGATGACGCTTTGGATAATGCCGTCTAAATTCATCGTTGGCTCGAAATCAATCAACCGGCGGACCTTGCTGATATCCGGAACGCGCCGCGGCATATCCTCGAAGCCATCTTCATAGGCTTCTTCGTATGGAAGAAAGCTTATGGTCGAGCGGCTCTTAGCGATGGATGCCACTCGACGCGCCAACTCCTCGATGGTCACCTCTTCCTGGCTTCCGATGTTGAACACATCTCCAACGGCCTGGGGGTGCTGGATCAGTTTGATCAGAGCCCCGACCGCATCTTTGACGTGAAGAAAACAGCGAGACTGCTTTCCGTTTCCATGGACGATCAGATCCGATCCACTCAGCGCTTGGCCGACAAAACGAGGGATCACCATTCCATAAGAGCCGCTTTGGCGAGGACCCACGGTGTTGAAAAGCCGCACGATGACGGTCGGCACCCCTTTCTCCTTCCAGTAGACAAAAGCTAGGATTTCATCAACCGCTTTCGAAGTCGAATAGCTCCAACGGCTTTTAAGGGGGGAACCCAAAATGCGGTCGGTGTCTTCTCGTAGGGGACCATTGGAGTTTTTTCCATAGATTTCGGATGTGGAGGCAATGAGGACTTTTTTTCGGTAGCGGTGGGCCATTTCCAGGACGACTTCACTGCCCCGGATGTTGGTCATGAGCGACTCCAGCGGCCGCTTGATGATCAGCTCCACCCCTACGGCAGCGGCAAGATGAAAAATAACATCGCAGCGCTCAACGAGCTTGTCGACGAGGGTTTCGTTTAAGATGCTGCCCACAACCAGTTGGAATCGAGGATTTCCACTTAGGTGTGCGATATTTTCATAACGGCCGGTAGAAAGGTTATCGAGTGTCGTCACCTCGTGTTCCTGATGAATCAGCTCTTCGGCCAAGTGCGATCCGATGAACCCCGCCCCTCCTGTAATCAAGATGCGCATGCAGCCTCCCTCAAGAGTGCTTCATAAAGTTTGGTCATATTCTCAATGAGCCTACTCGCGCCAAAAGAGTTGAGAACATATCGACGTGCTGTCTCGCCCAAGAGACGCCGCAATGCGGCATCGGTACTAAGCTTCTTCAATGCCGCCGCTAAGGCATCTTCATCGCCAGGCCGCACTAAGACGCCTCGCTTGGTAACCTGGTAAGTGCCAGGAGAAATCTTCGTTTGCACTTCCCCATCATTTGCCAGCACATCGCGAACACCACCGACATCGGTTGCCAATACCGCCCGGCCAGCCGCCATTGCTTCAATGAGTGAAACCGGTGTTCCCTCGTTCCATGAAGTAAGACAAGTAATGTCGAACTCTCTATAGACCGAACAAAGGTCCTGTTTCCAACCATCGAAGCGAAGTAAACCCGAAAGGCCTAAACGTTCGGTTTCCTTCTCTAAAACAGGGCGCAATGGACCATCTCCCACAATGACACCTTGCTCGATTAGTCCTGGATGGCATTCTTGAATTTGGCGCAGCGCTGTAAGAAATAATAATGGGTTCTTGATGGGTACCAGACGACCCACCATGCCCACCCGCATCGTTGAGCGTTCAGCCGGTAAAGGCAACTCCCCAAGTGCCTCCAATTCAAGACCTAGCGGGATCACACGCCATTGGGTGGCATACCCTATCTTTTTCTCTAAGAGCTGCCGCTTAATCGCTTCGCTGACAGCGATTAAATAATGCGTTTTGCTTGCAAGCCAACGCTCTATTATAACGAACAGATGGGATAGCCACAAAGGAAAGTAACCTTCCAGTACATGCCCATGAAAAGTGTGAATGAGCATCGCTCGATGGCGGCGACCGGGTCCTACGGCGTTATAGAGGATGCCCACCAACCTTCCTAAAGTACCGGCTTTTGCCATGTGGGTGTGGATGATGCGGGGCTGCTCGCGCCAAAGAATGCGCCAGAGTGCCGCGAAAGCCAGCAAGTCCCGAAACGGATTAAGCTGCCGTCGTAAGTTTGGAATCCGCAGAAGGCGCACTCCCTGCTTTTGCATCGTTTCGCCCAGGTCGCCTTCATCGGGTGCAGACCGCCCGGATACGAGAACCGTTTCAAATCGTAAAGGGTCCAACCGAGAGGAAAGCAGGCCCACATGCACCGATGGCCCCCCAATATTCAACCGTGTTATGATCCGGATGATTTTGATAGTTGACATCAAACTCTTAGCACTCAGCAATCAGCACACAGCACACAGAAAATACCGAAATCGCCTTATCAGTCGTTTGTCTATGGTCCACAGCAATGCCGGTTTAGCCCGCGAGGCGACACCATTAGGAACGCCTCCGGAGAGGCTGGCACCACGGAGGCGTTCCTAATAGTACCGCTTCGATGAGGTGGGCAAATTGGGTTGGGAGACAGAGGTACCTACAGGTTGTCTCCTCAATGGGTTAAAAGTGATGACGCGACTTGGCTTACGCTTGCCGGCCATGATCGCTCGCACCTCATCAATGCTCTTGAGCAGTTCATTGAAGTCCTTGGCATTCATCAAAGGAAAACAGCGGGAGAGACGCTGAATCGTCGGCTGAGTGCTCTGATTTGCCGGGTATTCAATTCCCGCCTACCAT
>JACPAW010000065.1 GCA_016180605.1 Candidatus Omnitrophota bacterium
GAGCGAAGTCGAAGGGTTACCCCACGACTCGCTTTGCTCGCTCGGGGTAAATGGAACCACTTAGAATGTTAAGATGCATGGGTGGTTCCCTTTAGTCTGCCATTTGGAGCACCTTCTTGATGCGCGCCACTGCGTCCGAGAGACGGCTTTCGGGTGCGACTAAAGCAAAACGCACGAAGCCCTCCCCGTATTCCCCAAAACCGCTTCCTGGTGCGGCGACGACACCCGCTTCTTGCACGAGCAACGTGGCAAACTCAAGCGATGTGAGGGCGCTGAATTTCAAGGGAATCTTGGCCCAGACATAGAAAGTACCCTTAGGGATAGGCACATCCCAGCCTGCGCGCCTGAGCCCCTGTGTGAAAATGGAGCGGCGCTTTTCGTAAGTGGCGACGGCGTGGTGCACATAATCTTGCGGACCGGAAAGCGCTTTAATTGCCGCCCACTGTACGGCCCGGAAGATGCCAAAATCCACATAGCTTTTTGTTTTAGCCAATGAGGCTAGGATGTCGCGGTTTCCCACGCTAAAACCCAGCCGCAGCCCAGGCAGGCTGTAGGATTTGGAAAGGGTGTGAAACTCAACCGCCACTTCCTTAGCACCCTCTACTTCCATGATGCTTGGAGCCCGGTAACCATCGAAGACAATATCGGAGTAAGCAAAGTCATGCACGATCATGATGCGGTGCTGCTTGGCCCAGGCCACCGCATCTTTGAAAAATTTCAAATCGGCAACCGCCGTGGTGGGGTTATGTGGGTAGCTTAAAAACAGCATTTTCGACTGGCGCAGGACGCTGCGCGGGATGTTGTGCAAGTCCGGAAGATAATGATTTTCAGGATGAATCGGCAAATTGTACAGAATGCCCCCTGCCATGACGACCCCGTTGAAATGCACTGGGTAAGTTGGGTTAGGAACTAGGGCGATGTCGTCATGGTTGAGAAATGCCAGGGAAAGATGAGAAATGCCTTCCTTTGATCCGATAAGAGGCAGCACTTCGTTCCGAGAATCCAAGGAGATCTTAAACTTGCGCTGATACCAGTCCATAATGGCTTCATGCAAGCGCCGCTCTACGACTCCGTCGCGCCGGGAATAGCCGTGGTTTTCTGCTTTCCGTGACTGGCGGATGAGTTCCTCCACGACATGGCGAGGTGGCGGCAAATCCGGGCTGCCCATACCCAAATCAATGACATCCACTCCACGCCGGCATGCCTGGGCTTTGAGCTCATCCAAAATGGTAAATAAGTAAAGTGGCAACCGCTTGAGCCGGTTGGCTTCATGAAACAGCCTGCGGTTGTCTCGTTTAAGTTGTAACTGAGTCCGCTTACGCAGCTCGCGCTGCACACGCTGAATAGAACGGGATGAAAGGATTGCCTTCTTTGCTGCAGACATGATTCACCTCATCAAACGGTGGCGGTAAGCGCTTCGGCTGCATGATAAGAACTGCGGACAAAGGGCCCTGCCTTAACCCAACGCATGCCGCACGCATACGCCATCTGTTCATACGCGACGAACTGTTCTGGAGCCAGGTATTCCACAACCGGTAAATGAGACGGAGTTGGCCTTAGATACTGGCCGACTGTTAAATGGGTAACCCCACAGGAAGATAGATCCCGGAACGTCTCCTCCAATTCCTGCTGCGTTTCCCCCAACCCTACCATGACGCTGGACTTAATCTTGCTGTTTGCTCCCAAAGATGCCGCAGTCGTCAACGTCTTAAGAGAGCGGTGATAATCGGCCTGTGGCCGCAATTGGCGGGATAGGCGCTTGATGGTTTCTACATTATGAGCGAACACTTCAGGATATCCTTCGCAAACGACTTGGCGGATGAGCGCCTCTTTAGCATGAAAATCAGGGACGAGCACTTCCAAAGTAATCTGGGGCATCCGCTTTCGAATCGCATGCAAGACCGCAACGAAATGCCCTGCTCCTTCATCCCGTAAGTCATCACGGGCAACCGAAGTCAGGACGGCATGCCTTAAGTTCAATCGCTCAATTGCCTGGGCGATGCGTTGGGGTTCATCCGGATCCACGGCAAAAGGTCTTGCGGTATCGATGGCGCAAAAGCCGCAGCGCCGCGTGCAGCGGGATCCTAAGATCATGAAGGTCAGCTGCCGCTGCGAATAGCATTCGGACAAATTTGGGCATAAGGCGCTCTCGCAGACTGTCGTCAGCTGCAGATCCGCTACTAGGTCTCGCACCTGCCGGACCACACCGTCCGGAGAGAAGCTTCGCTTCAGCCACACCGGGTAGCGTTGCATGGCGTCTATCGCAGGTCCTTTAGCTTCGGGCAATCTTTTCAACCTTCACTGTCTTCATGCGTTCGATAATAGCATCCGTCATCTCGGAAGTCCCTTTGCTAGTTAGGTCATTCCGGTCGCGCTTTAAGCCGTAAGTGACGGATTCGCCTTCCCGAAGCACCGCAGACACGGCTGCTTCTAGCCGCTGGGCAGCTTCCAGCTCATTTAAATAACGCAGCATCATCACTGCCGATAAGATCATGGCGGTTGGGTTGACTTTATTCAATCCTTGGTATTTCGGCGCACTTCCATGGACGGCCTCAAATACAGCGATGTCATTTCCAAAGTTCGCACCAGGGGCCAATCCTAAGCCGCCCACGAGTCCGGCACACAAATCCGACAGGATGTCTCCGTAAAGGTTGGGCAGGACCAGCACATCGAAATCTTGCGGCCGAAGGACAAGCTGCATGCAGGTGGCATCCACCAAACGATCCTCAAAAGCAATCGAAGAATAACGGCTAGCCACTCGCCGAGCCGTCTCCATGAATAATCCATCGGTAAATTTCATGATATTGGCTTTGTGAATCGCCGTCACCTTTTTGCGGCCATTGGCCAGCGCGTATTCGAAGGCAAATTGCACGATCCGCTCTGTTGCGCCGGCGGAGATCGGCTTGATGCTAATCGCACTATCGGATGCGATAGGTTGCTGGGTGCTTTTCTGGAACTCCTCAATCAGTCGCTTCGTTTCCGGCATTCCGGATGCGAATTCAATTCCTGCATAGAGGTCTTCGGTATTCTCGCGCACAATGACCAAGTCGACCTTTTGAAAAGGAGAAAGGACCCCGGCAAACGTCCGGCAGGGGCGCAGGCAGGCAAACAGGTTAAGCTGCTTGCGCAGTGCCACATTCACAGAGCGGAACCCCGTGCCGATGGGAGTCGTGATAGGACCTTTGATGGCAACCCGGTTATCGCGTATGGACTGCAGAGTTACCTCGGGAAGAGGTGTTTGAAACTGTTTAATCGCCGCTTCTCCGGCAACGCGTTCCTCCCAGTGGATCCTTACCCCGGTGGCTTCCACACAACGTCTGGCCGCCCAGGCGACTTCAGGGCCGATGCCATCTCCTGGAATAAAGGTCACCCGATGCGTCATCCCCACACCTGCTGGTTGGCCAAAGGCCGGTCGCTGCAACGATAGAGTAACTTTAGAGGCAGCGACCGTTTTGCCTTCAATCGGTTTTGGCACACGGGATGGCAAAACCCAGCAGGTGTGGGGATCATCGCTGTTTCAGCCACTGTTCCAGCCGCTTTAAGGTCGCTTCAATCGTCTCTTTTGATGCCGCAAAGCTCATTCGAACGTATCCTTCCATTCCGAATCCTTCGCTGGGAATGACAGCGATGAGGGCTTCTTCCAGCCACAGTGAAGCGATGGTATCCGCGCTTTTCCCAAGACCGGAAACGTTGCACCAAGCATAGAAGGCGCCACCTGGACTTTGGCACCGCAAGGGAGAGAGCCGGTTGAGACCGTTTACTAATACATCGCGGCGTTTTTGAAAATTCTCCCGCATTTTGGAAACCTCGTTTTGCGGGCCTGCCAGCGCTTCTAGCGCTGCATGTTGGCTAATCGATGGGGCATTGGAAGTCGAATGGCTCTGCAGCGTGGTCATGGTATCCATCCATGCTTGAGGTCCTGCAGCAAAACCGATGCGCCAACCGGTCATGCTGTAGGTTTTCGAGACTCCCCCGACCAACACAGTCCGGTCGATGACCTTAGGTGCTACTTGGATAATGGAGTAGTGCTTCTGCGGCGGATACACGAGCTGGTCGTAAATCTCATCGCTGACAATGATCAAATCCTTCTCGATTGCCAATTGAGCGATCTCCGAAAGCCGTTTTTGATCCATGACCGCACCCGTTGGGTTGCTGGGGCTGTTTAAGATAATAGCCCGGGTTTGTGCGGTTACGGCAGCGCGAAGTGCGGACGCATTCGGCAAGAATTGGTCCTGCTCTGTGGTGGGGATGATGACAGGCCGTGCTCCCGAAAGCTGAACCAGCGGTGGGTAGCTGACCCAATAAGGCGCCAGGATCAAGACTTCATCGGGTGCCTGCAGGAGAGTTTGGAAGACGTTAAACAACGAGTGCTTCGCCCCGCAGGAGACGAGAATCTGAGCGGGTGCATAAGCGGTTTGGTGCTGCCGATTAAGGGTTTCGGCAATGGCAGAGCGCAGTTCGGAAATACCTGCCACCGGCGTGTAGCGCGTTTGATTATTTTCAATCGCACGCACTCCCGCAGCTTTGACGTGAGCCGGTGTGGGAAAATCAGGTTCGCCTGCCGTTAAGTCCAATACGTCTTTGCCGGCCTTTGTCAATGCTTTTGCTTTGGCGGAGAGTGCCAAGGTCGGCGAACCTTCGATGCCTTGTAATCGGTTCGCAATGCGCAGAGTTAAACCTTCTTTTTTCGGGTCCACAACTTCTGTAGACCCTCAAGAAATCCCTTCGGTTTCTCGGTGGAAGGCTCAGGCTTGCTGCCTTCTTTAGGTTTTCCTTGCGGCGGTTCTGCCGTGGGTGCCTGCTTGGCCGCTTGAGTTTTGGGGGCTACGGCTGCCGGAAGCCTGCTAAAAGCAAGAAGCGCTTCCTGGGCGCCGTCTCCACGCCGGTAGTTTAAGCGGACAACCCGGGTGTAACCGCCAGGCACATCCAGAAAGCGGGGGGCGATATCGGAAAAAAGCAGCTTGACCGCGCTGCGGTTTTGAAGCAGGCGAAAGGCTTGGCGCCTGGCATGAATGCTTCCATCTTTTCCGTAGGTCACCAGCCGATCCGCAAGCCGCTGCGCTTGCTTGGCACGAGCGTGTGTGGTGCGAATCTGGCCATGAGTCACCAGGCTCTTGAGCAGATTATTCAGCAGTGCTTGCCGATGGCCCGTTGGACGGGATAACCGCTGCTGGTTTGATGCATGTCGCATATTAGTGACCAGTGGTTAGTGACTAGTGTTCAGTGAAAGACCTAATTTAAATCTCTTTCTATTTCACTGACCACTTCTTCACTCTTTTTCTAGACAGAGGATTCTTCTTCCTTTTCCGCTTCTTGCTCAGAGCCACCACCGAGCTTTAAGCCCATGCTATGCAGGAGCTCTTCGATTTCTGCCAGTGATTTCTTTCCGAAATTGCGGTATTTCAATAATTCCTGGGACGTTTTTCCAATTAATTCGCCGATGGTGTGGATAGAAGCTTCGCGCAAGCAGTTGGCTGCGCGAACGGAAAGCTCCAATTCCGAGATCGGCGTTTTCAGCTTTTCCTGCAGCTCCTCGTCGATTGTCTGCGGCTGCTCATCCTCCGGTTCCTCCGGCAGGCTGCCGTAATTAACGAAAAGATCCAAATGACGCTGATAGATATTCGCGGCATAAAGAAGCGCATCTTTTGGACTCATGGAACCGTTCGTCCAGATCTCCAGGTTCAGCCGATCATAGTCGGTTACTTGTCCCACGCGGGTGTCTTCAACGGAGAAGTCCACGCGCTTTACCGGAGAAAAGGAAGCATCCAGGGCGATAATCCCGATGGCTTGCCCTTCTTTCTTATGCCGTTCCGCCACCACATAACCCCGGCCGCGGCCAACCTCTACTTCCATCTTGAAGGATGTCGGTTTCGTCAGGGTGCAAATTTGTAGCTCTGGGTTGACGACTTCAACGGTGTCATCCGTTTGCAAGTCCCCTGCGGTTACCGGTCCTTTCTTGTCTTTTTCGATCGTCAGCGTTTTCGGTTGGCGCGTATGAGAACGAAGCACGATCTGTTTGACGTTCAACACGATTTGTGTCACGTCCTCATGAATGCTGGGAATCGTTCCATATTCGTGCAGAACCCCATCGATTTTCAGCGAAGTGACCGCAGCTCCTTCGATCGAGGAAAGAAGAACCCGCCGCAGCCCGTTGCCGATCGTAATTCCATATCCGCGCTCAAAGGGCTCCGCAATAAATTTGGCATAGGAATCGGTTGCGGTTGACTCATCGCATACCAATTTCTTGGGGATCGCGAAGTCTCGCCAAAGCGTTCCCATCCATACCTCCGTCTGGTTATTTGGAATAAAGTTCCACGATCAGTTGCTCTTGAATGGTTAGGCCCGTGTCATCCTTCTGCGGAGCACGCAGAATCGATCCTTTCAGTTGCTCCGGATCTACCTGCAGCCAGGCTGCCGGGGTTCTGTCTTTTGTGCGTTCCAGGTTTCCCTTAATGCGGGAAATCTGGCCATTTCGGCTGGGTACCACCTCGATGGCATCTCCGACTTTTACGGGATAAGAAG
>JACPAW010000066.1 GCA_016180605.1 Candidatus Omnitrophota bacterium
CCGGTATGTCAATGAAAACCGTTCCGAGTTCAGCGTTCCGAGTTCCGAGTTAAACCCGAAACGCGGAACACGGAACACGGAACAAAAGTCAGTGAAAGGTAATTGTTAAGTCAGCTCGTCAGCTATAAGAGTAGCTAAGTAGCAACAGATACAAGGCGTTACCCCCGCTGATTTGGCCTTCCTAAGGTTTTTAAGCATACTGCTGACGAGCTTAATGCTGACGAGCTAACTATTTTTCCCTGCACAGAATACCGGAAGTTAGTACAATATTAGTTTAGTGTGTCCGATGGAAAACCCACAGCGTTTTTCCCCTCAACCCCGCCATTGCGCCACGGCCTTCGGCCGTGGGCGGCATGGTCGTGCCGATACCCGCGGGTGGGCGGGATGTCGCCCCCATCGGGGCGTCGTCACAGGGACCAGAGGCTTTGCCCGTGGGGCTCCACCGGTAGGTCTTTTCGATCCTGCGTACGAGCGGGATTCGTGCGGTACGGGCTTCGTCGCCTCAATCGACGGGGTGGCCAGCCATGCCATTGTGCAGGCAGCCCTGCAGTGCGTCTGCAATGTGACCCACCGCGGGGCCGTCTCTGCCGATGCCAAAACCGGAGATGGCGCTGGAATTACCACTCAGGTTCCCCACGCATTTTTCGCAAAATTCCTCAAACAGCTGAAGAAACATGTTCCACCTCCTGGCGATTTGGCCGTTGGAATGATCTTCTTGCCAAAGCCTGCCGAGATCGTATCCCAGGCAAAGCAAATCGTTGAGGAATGCTTAAAAGCCGGAGGGCTTAGCGTGCTTAGTTGGCGCTCGGTGCCGGTGGATTCTTCCGTTCTTGGCGATAAAGCGCTGGACACGCAGCCGGTCATTGAGCAGGTGCTGATGGGGCGCCTGGTTGGCCTTTCCCCTGAGGAATTCGAGCGCCGGCTTTTCCTGATTCGCCGGAGAATTGAAAAATCGTGGGAGCAAAAGAAGCTATCGGGCTGTTACATCCCCTCATTTTCTTCGCGCACTCTGGTTTACAAAGGCCTGTTAGTAGCCCCGCAGCTTTCGCTTTTTTATAAGGATTTAAACGACTCCGACTACACTTCCTCCATCGCTTTATTCCACCAGCGCTATTCCACCAATACTTTTCCGAACTGGTTTCTCGCACAACCCTTCCGTTATTTGGCACACAACGGTGAGATCAATACGCTTCAGGGCAATCGCAATTGGATGACCGCTCGGGAGCCGGAGCTTTCTTGCACCCAATGGGGGAAGGAATTGCAGGAGTTGTTTCCCATTGTGCAGCCGGGTGGATCCGATTCGATGAGCCTAGACAATGTCCTGGAACTTTTTTACATGTCCGGGCGGGATATCCTCCAGTCGATGATGATGCTCGTTCCGGATGCCTGGCAGGGTATGAGGGAATTCGATATCGATCCGGAGGTGAAAGCGTTTTACCAGTACCATGCGATGTTGATCGAGCCCTGGGATGGGCCGGCTGCCCTTGCTTTCACTGATGGGGTGATCGCGGCAGCGGCTCTGGATCGCAACGGCCTGCGCCCGGCGCGCTACTGGGTGACCGATGATCGCTGGGTGATCATGGCTTCCGAAGTCGGAGTCGTGGACGTTCCGGCATCCAAGATCGTTGAGAAGGGAAGACTAGGCCCTGGCCATATCCTTGCGGTGGACACGCAGAGAAAGACGCTCTTAAAGAACGAAGCCATCAAGCAGGAATACGCAAAAAAGCGGTCTTACACTCAGTGGGTAAAGAAGAGCCTTCTTCCTATTGACCAACTGCCGGATTCTGCTGCTGCCGATGAGGTGGTTGTCGAACCGGAAACGCTGATCCGCCACCAAACGGCTTTTGGCTATACGGAAGAAGAGATCGATATGATCATCGAGCCTATGGCTAAAAGCGGCAAGGAAACCATCTTCTCGATGGGAGATGATGTTCCCTTGGCCGTGCTCTCTGCAAAGCCTAAACCACTGACGACTTATTTCAAACAGCTTTTCGCGCAGGTGACGAATCCTCCGATTGATCCGATTCGGGAAGAGTTGGTCATGTCGCTCAATACCGTTTTGGGGGCGCGTCCGAATCCATTGGAAGAAGGCCCTGCCCAGAAGCGAATGGTGTTGACGAAAAGTCCTCTTTTATTGCCAAAAGAATTTGCGGCCATCCGTTCTCTTCGGCTTCACGATTTGAAATCCACCACCCTGTCGCTTCTACTCGATGTTTCCAAGGGCCGCGAGGGCTTACGCACGGCTATCCAGGCTTTGCGCACCGCTGCTGTTAAGGCGGTAGATGCCGGGGCTAGCATTCTGATTTTAAGCGATCGAGGGGTCCATTCCGAAAAGGCTGCCATCCCGTCGCTTTTGGCAACGGCTGCGGTGCACCATCATTTGATCCGCACCGGCCGCCGGATGAAAACCAGCTTAGTGGCTGAGGCAGCGGATGTGCATGATGTGCACCAAATGGCCTGCCTTGTGGGTTTCGGTGCGGCAGCAGTGTTTCCTTATCTTGCCTATCAGACGATCCGGTCGCTCTTAAGCGAAAAGAAATTAGAAGAGCAGACTTTCGACCAAGCCCTCGCCCACTACCGCAAGGCGATGGATCAAGGTCTTTTGAAGATCATGTCAAAAATGGGTATTTCCACAATCGGTAGCTACAGGGGAGCACAGATATTCGAAGCACTCGGAATCGGCAAGGAGCTCATCGAGGAGTGTTTTCCCGGAACCCCTTCGCGCATTAGTGGAATTGCCTATGAGCATATTGCAGATGAGCTGCTCTTTCTCCATCATCATGCGTATACGCTCTCAGAGCCGCTTCATCTGGACCTCGGCGGCTACTACAAATACCGGCGCGACGGGGAATACCATGCCTTCAACCCGGAGATGGTTCGTTTTTTGCAGCAAGCGCTCAAAAAAGAAGATTATGCAACTTATAAGAAGTATGCCGATGTTGTTATCCAGCGTCCGCCAACCGCGCTGCGCGATCTGTTGGATGTCAAACCCATAGGACCTGCCGTTCCCATTGAGGAAGTCGAAAGTGTGGAATCACTCGTCAAGCGTTTTGCCACAGCGAGCATCTCTTACGGAGCACTCTCCCTTGAAGCCCATGAGACAATTGCCATTGCGATGAACCGGTTGGGTGCCAAATCCGGTTCCGGAGAAGGAGGAGAAGATCCAGCCCGGTATGAGGGTGTGATCGATTCGCATCGCAATAGGAGCTCTGCCATCAAGCAGGTTGCTTCCGGGCGTTTCGGGGTCACTCCTTCGTATCTTATGTCGGCAAAAGAGCTGGAAATCAAGATGGCCCAGGGCTCAAAGCCAGGAGAAGGAGGTCAATTGCCGGGGCACAAAGTTTCCGCCGACATTGCCCGGGTACGCCACACCATTGCCGGCATCTCGCTCATTTCGCCGCCGCCCCATCATGACATTTATTCGATCGAGGATCTGAAGCAGCTCATTTACGATTTGAAAGCCATCAATCCCACCGCTCGGGTAACGGTCAAGCTGGTTTCAGAGGCGGGGGTAGGGACTGTGGCAGCAGGTGTTGCCAAGGGGCATGCCGACAACGTGCTTATCTCCGGACATGATGGAGGAACCGGGGCAAGCCCGCTCAGCTCGATTAAGCACGCCGGGCTTCCTTGGGAGCTGGGGCTTTCGGAGACTCAGCAGACGTTACGCCTCAACGGCCTGCGGGAAAGAATCCTGGTCCGCGCCGATGGCGGCATGAAAACAGGACGCGATATTCTGATTGCCGCCATCATGGGTGCGGAAGAATACGGTTTCGGGACAGCCGCAGTGGTTGCGACCGGCTGCGTTATGACGAGGAAGTGCCACGAGAACACTTGTCCTGTCGGGGTTGCGACGCAGGATGAACGGTTGCGTGCCAAATTTACCGGGACTCCCGAGATGGTGGTTCATTTCATGCGCTTTTTGGCACAGGAGCTTCGCGAGCTTATGGCTGCTTTAGGAATTCGGTGCCTTGAGGAAATCATTGGCCGCACGGAGCTGCTCAAGCCTCGCGATGTTTCCCTTCATGAGAAGGCCGCAACGGTAAACCTAGGATACCTTATGGCTTCGATTGATACGGGAGCACGCTACCATACGATGGCGCGCAATGACTTTGTCAACGAGGATCCTTTGGATGACCAGATCCTTAAGGAAATTCGTAAAGCCATTGAGCGCGGCGAAAAAGTAAAGAAAAGCTATGCGATTCGAAATATTTACCGGGCAACGGGTGCCCGCATTGCCGGAGAAATTACCAAACGCTTCGGCCCCAAAGGACTTACCCTTGGAACCGTCGATCTGACGTTCTTAGGTGTTGCCGGACAGAGTTTCGGGGCGTTTTGCACCAGCGGCATGCGCCTAACTCTTATCGGTGAAGCAAACGATTACGTCGGTAAGGGAATGGGTGGTGGCGAGATCATCATTCGCCCACCGGATGAGTCCCCATTTGCCTGGCATCTGAATACGATTATCGGCAATACCTGTCTGTACGGAGCCACAGGAGGAGTGCTTTATGCGGCAGGCCGAGCAGGCGAGCGTTTCGGCGTGCGCAACTCTGGAGGCATGGCAGTCATCGAAGGTTTGGGCGACCACGGCTGCGAATACATGACAGGGGGCATCGTCCTTATCTTAGGCCAAACCGGGCGGAACTTCGGTGCCGGAATGACAGGGGGACGCGCCTATGTGCTGGATCAGGAGCGCGTATTTGAGAAACGCGTCAATTTAGAACTCGTTCAGTTGGAGCGCGTAGAGGCTACTGAAGATGTCGAAAACGTGCGAACCCTTCTGGAGCGCCATTTCGTTGCCACCAAGAGCAACCGAGCTTTGGAAATCCTAAGCAACTGGGAAGACTACCAGGAGCTGTTCTGGATGGTCGTCCCGCGCGGTGCCGGGGCAAAGCTGGAGCAAGTCGTCAGCGCAAAGGAAGGTTAGAGCCCCAATTCTTCATCATTTACTTAAGGTCCAAGGTTCAAGGTGCAGGGTTCAAGGTTCTGGTAAGTGAATTGCCTTAAGCCTTCAGCCTAGAGCCTCCAGCCGAGGAACATAAACCATGACAGTAACTCCAGACGATGTCCTTAAGGCCTTAAAGCAAGTTCAAGATCCCGACCTTCACAAGGATCTGGTTTCGTTAGGATTCATCAAGAATCTAACGATCCAAGAAGGGCGCGTTGCTTTTACCATTGAGTTGACCACTCCGGCATGTCCTGTGCGCGATGTCATGAAAGAGCAGGCTCGTGCGGCAGTAGCAGCCCTTGCCGGTATTGAGCAGGTAGACATCCAAATGAGTTCTTCCGTACGCTCCTCCCTATTTGTGCCTCAGGCTGAGCGGCTGGTTCCCACCATCAAAAATATCATCGTCATTGCCAGTGGAAAAGGTGGAGTGGGAAAATCCACAGTCAGTGTAAACCTAGCACTTGCCCTCTCCAAAAGTGGCGCACGGGTAGGCCTTCTGGATGCGGACGTCTATGGGCCAAGCATTCCGAAGATGCTGGGAATCACGGCCCAGCCGGAGATGGATGAGCAAAACCGCATCTTCCCCATTGAGCAGTATGGAATCAAGGTCATGTCGATGGGTTTTTTCATGAAGCCGGAGGAAGCCGTGGTCTGGCGCGGGCCGATGCTGCATAAGACAATGGAACAGTTCCTGGGCGGGGTAAAGTGGGGTGATTTGGATTATCTTCTTGCCGATCTTCCTCCAGGAACAGGCGATGTGCAACTTTCCCTGTGCCAGTTGATTCCCATTACCGGGGCTGTGATCGTATCCACACCCCAGGATGTGGCTCTCAATGTGGCCCAGAAGGCAATTGCCATGTTCAAGAAGCTTAATGCGCCTATCCTTGGGGTTATCGAGAACATGAGCCGCTACGTCTGCCCTAGCTGTGGCCATCACGAGGAGATATTTGGGACAGGAGGCGCTCGCCAAATCGCCCAAAGGCTGGGTTACCCGTTTCTTGGTGAGATTCCGCTCGCTACCCCGATCCGTGCTGCTTCCGATGAAGGAAAGCCTATTGTGCTCAGCGACCCGGATAGCCCTATCGCCAAAGCTTTCTTCGCCGTTGCCGAGCAGCTTGCGGCTCAAGCTAGCATCCGGGCCATGCAGCATGAAGCAACAAGTCAGCCAAAGGTGACGTTTTAAATGGGGCAAGGAGCGAGGGGCAAGGGGCGAGGGGATGTCAGCAAGAAAGGGAATATCGCGGAGTTTGATCCAACAGATATTTTCGCTGCACTTAACGCAGCGGGTATCCAATACATGGTTGTGGGCGGAATAGCCGTTGTTCTCTATGGCGTCAATCGAATGACCTCGGATATTGATCTAGCGGTTGAATTAACCGCTGGAAATCTACAGGAGCTGGAAGCCGTATTGGAACGAATAGGGTTCAACCGACGCCTTCCCGTTTCTATTCAAGGACTAACCGATCCAAAAACAAGACGATTGTGGACGCAGAAAAAAAACATGAAAGTCTATTCGTTCATAGAACGCAAGCCCCCGGCG
>JACPAW010000067.1 GCA_016180605.1 Candidatus Omnitrophota bacterium
CTCACTTCTTCTGGGCTTTCTCGCGCAATACGGCTTGGGCTGCGGCCAAGCGGGCTACCGGCACGCGGTAAGGAGAGCAGGAAACATAGTCCATACCGCTACGGTGGCAGAAATCGATGGACGATGGCTCTCCCCCATGCTCTCCACAGATGCCGACTTTCAGGTGTTTACGGGTCGCTCGGCCTCTTTGGATCCCAATTCGGATAAGAGCCCCTACTCCCTCTTGGTCCAGCTTAGCGAAAGGGTCCGCCGGCAGAATATCGTTCTTTAGATAGTGAGGCAAGAACTTTCCGATGTCGTCTCGTGAGAACCCGAAGGTCATCTGTGTCAGATCATTCGTTCCGAAGCTGAAGAATTCCGCTTCCTGGGCGATGATATCCGCCACAATGGCGGCACGCGGAACTTCGATCATGGTTCCCACCAAGTAAGTGAGGTTGGTCTTGTAGCGGCTCAGGGTGCGCCGGGCCACCTCATCGATGGTTTGCTTAGCGACACGAAACTCATTGGGATGCCCTACCAATGGGATCATGATTTCCGGCACCATTTTGACCCCATCACGGGAAAGCTCGCAGGCCGCTTCGAAGATCGCCTGGGCTTGCATCTCATTGATTTCTGGATAGGTAATTCCTAGACGGCAGCCGCGATGGCCCAGCATCGGATTGATTTCATGCAGACTATTGACGGTTTCACGGATCTGTTGGACTTCGATGCCTATTTGTTCTGCGATCCGCTTCTGTTCCTCTTCCGTATTGGGAAGAAACTCGTGCAAGGGCGGGTCCAACAATCGGACGGTAACAGGAAGGCCTTTCATCACGGCAAAGATATCGATGAAGTCCTGCTTTTGGAAAGGCAAGAGCTTCTCCAGGGCGGCTTTCCGCGCAGCGGAGTCCTTTGCGAGAATCATCCGGCGCACAACGGGAAGCCGCTCTTCTCCGAAGAACATATGCTCCGTTCGCCAAAGACCGATGCCTCCGGCGCCGAAATCCCGTGCCACGCGCGCATCTTTGGGCGTATCCGCGTTGGCCCGGACGCCCAACCTGCGGGTGTTGTCCGCCCATTCCAAAAGCTGCTTAAAGCTATCGGTTAATTGAGGCTGTACGAGGGGTACCTCTCCGAGCATGACTTCGCCGGTGGTCCCATTAAGAGTCAGAAGTTCCAGCTCTTTGATGGTCACATCCCCTGCCTTGAAGAACCCTTCCTCCTCCTGGACGGTGATTTCGTTGCAGCCGACAACGCAGCACTTGCCCATACCGCGTCCGACTACGGCAGCATGGCTTGTCATACCGCCGCGTGCGGTGAGGATTCCTTGCGCTGCGGCCATTCCTTCGATGTCTTCGGGTGAGGTTTCTTCCCGCACCAGAATGACCTGCTGCGAGTTTTCCTCGGTCAGCTCCACGGCTCGGCGGGCGTTGAAAACAACTTTTCCTACCGCAGCACCCGGAGAAGCCGGCAGGCCTTTAGCAATGACTTTCGGTTTTGCTGAAGGGTCGATGGTAGGATGCAGCAGCTGGTCGATTTGTGCTGGGTCAATGCGAAGAAGGGCTTGTTCCTTGGAAATCAAGCCCTCCTTCACGAAATCGGTCGCGAAGGCAACCGCGGCTCTGGCGGTGCGCTTTCCCGTTCGGGCCTGCAGCATATACAAAGTACCTTCTTCTGCAGTAAACTCCAAATCCTGCACTTCCTTGAAATATTTCTCCAGCTGCTGACAAATGCGGAAGAGTTTATCGTAAATCTTCGGAAACTCTTTCTTCAATTCCCCATGTTTCCAAAAACCATCGACTGAACGGTTACGGCAGTACCCAGCGAGTGCGGGATGTGATTCAGCCGGCGGTAGATCGTCGCTCGTTCGTTATTCCATGAGGTGAAAACGGCGTTGATAGCCAAGTGCAGCTGCTCATGCGGATCTTCCGGGAATTCTCTTCCCGTTTTTTCCTTGACGATTTGCTTGTATTCGGCCACCAGCTCTTTGAGCGCATCCGCGGAGAGTTCCGCATCGGTTTGAGCATGGTTGCGGCTTCTTTTGCTAGAGAGGGCCGCTTCGAACTGCTTATGCTCAATTCCAAGGACCACATTGCTGAACATCTGGATGAAGCGGCGGTAGGCATCGAAAGCAAAACGCGGGTTCTCCGTCTTGACGATGAGGCCTTGGGTGGTTTGCATGTTGAGGCCCAGATTCAGAATGGTGTCCATCATTCCTGGCATCGAGAATGCAGCACCCGAGCGCACGGAGACCAAAAGAGGATTCCGCGGATCGCCGAAGCCTTTGCGCGCAACGCTTTCCAGCCATTTGAGTTTCCGCGCCACTTCACTTTGAAGCCCATCGGGCCAGTGCTGGTCCAGGTCATAGAACATGCGGCAGGCTTCCGTGGTGATCGTAAACCCCGGCGGAACCGGAATACCCAGGTTGGTCATTTCGGCAAGGTTCGCCCCCTTGCCGCCTAATAGCTGCTTCATGTCCGCACGGCCTTCGGCCTTGCCATCGCCAAAACTATAGATGAATTTCTTTGCCGACACCGAAGGTGCCGGACGTTTGGCGCGCCGTTTCATTAAAGTGGTTGCTCCCTTTTGCGATTTCTTCATAACTTTTATCCTCCACGTCGCTTCTACAAAGTCAGTCGAGATAGATCGGCGATCCGATCAGTATACAACGTCTGGATTGCACGCATCAAGGCAAGCCGATTTTGCCGAAGCGGCTCATCCGGTACATTGACGAGCACCTTCTCGAAAAATTGGTGCAACGGTTCGAAAAACACCTCTCCAAAAACAGTTGTGGCCTCCGTGTAAGCGCGCTGCTCGGTCAATTCAATGACACGCGATGAATGATTCTGGTAGAGCTGCCAGAGTTGATGCTCCAAAGGTTCTGCTAATCGAGAAGGATCCACCGGCGGCAAGCTTTTCGGTACGGCCTTAAGAATATTACGCGTGCGCTCGATCACCTTTGCGGCCTTGGTCAGGGCAGGATGCCCCGTAAGCCGCCTTAGATGCAGGATGCGTTCCATCGCATCTATCAGGTCTGGGCAATGGGTAGCGAGTACCGCATCGATATGGTCCGTAGAGGGTACAGGTAGCGGTGCCGAACCTGGCCATGAGAAACTGTAAAGGCGATCGAGCAAGTAGCGCTGTGTTTGCTGACCCACTGCCTCGGTTTCCTGAGAAGGAAGGTTGGAAAAGGGTTCAAGCCCGCGCCGGCGCTCAAAAAGCTTCTCCAACGGAAGAGGCCGGTGCGCTTGCCAGGCGACTTCTACAATTCCCTGAGCAGCTCTCCTAAGGCCGAAGGGGTCTTGGTCGCCGGTTGGAACGATTTTGACTCCCAAGTAGCTTGTGAGCGTGTCATATTTGTCTAGAATCGATAAGGCGCTTCCCAAAAGCGATATCGGAAGCTTTTCGTTAAGCGGCAGGTAATGCTCTTCGATGGCTTGCGAAACATCGGCTGGAGCACCGGAGTCGCGGGCATAATATCTTCCCATCACGCCCTGCAGCGTGGGAAATTCCTTGACCATCGTACTGGTCAGATCCGCTTTGGCTAGGCGGCAAGCTTGTCGAAGGGCTTCGCCTTCCTCGCTGCTTAATTGCCAGGCTTCTATCAAGCTATCCGCAAGCTTTTCGAGACGCTGGCTCTTCTCTGCCATGCTGCCTAATTTTTCGTGGAACGCAACTCCCGCAAGTCGCTGAACCATTTTGCTCAAGGGCAGCTGCTTGTGGTCTTGCTTCCAGAAATAAAGACTATCGGAGAGCCTTGCATTTAAAATACGCTCCATCACCTGGCGCACAAGGGCTGGTTTGCCGCAGGGTCCATCGAGGACGGCAATCCAACGCGGCAGTAATCTCCCCGATGATTCCACGGCAAAAAGGCGCTGGTGTTTTGCCATACTTGCCAGGAGGACTTCTCGCGGAAGCTCTAGATACTGGCGATCAAAACTGCCCACAAGCGGATAAGGATTCTCGAGCAAGTTTGTGACTTCATCCAGAAGCCCATGCTGGGTCATTTCCGGTGCGACTTTTCCACCGCAGCGTTTCGCCAGTTGCAATACCGTTTTCTCGATTCGCTCTCGTCGGATTCGGGGATCCAAAAGAACCCCGGCCTTATTCAAGACGGTCTGGTAAGCCAGGATGGATCCTACGACTGCCAGCCGCGTGGACTGGGGATGCCCCACTCGTGTTTTGTTTTGAGCCTTCAAGGTGCCCCATTTAAGCGGAAGGGGAGATTTATCGTAAAAGGCCAATAACCATCGGATGGGTCGTGCAAAACGAAGATTGCTTTCATCCCAACGCATGCTTTTAGGAGAGCGCAGTCGCGTGATGAGGCTAGCGAGCAATTCAGGCAGGATCTTTGCGGTTTGAAGGGTTGCGGCGGGCTTGATGAGATAGATGTAATCGCCCTTGTCGCTGGAGACCACTTTGGTTTGCTTTAAACTTCCCTTCTGGGATCGCAAGAAACCCAATAGAGCGGGTGTGGGTTTGCCAGAGGCGTTGAAAGCCACTTGTTTGGAAGGCCCCCGAACTTCCGATTGGGGAATCGTCTGCGTCCGGAAAAGACCCTGGACGGATAATACCAGGCGACGTGGAGTTCCCCTGCTTTCCAGTTTTTCTAATTTGAGATGATGTTGGTCGAAGAGAGCTTTCGCTTCCCGTTCCAATTGTTCCACGAGTCCGGGTAAATAAGCTGCGGGAAGCTCCTCCGTCCCAATCTCCAGCAGAAGATCCGCAGATTTTGGATTTTGGATTTTAGATTTTGGATTATTGCGTTGAATGTATGTCATCGTCGGGACGGGGATTTTGTTTTCTTCTGTGTGCTGTTTGCTGTGTGCTGTGTGCTTTCTGGTTTTTGTGGTCGCTCAAGGTACAGCTCAGCACAGCGCTGAGCGAGCTTGCGGATGCGCAAAATGAACCGGGGTCGATCGGACTGACTGATGGCCCCCCGTGCATCCAGAAGGTTGAACGTATGGCTGCAGTGCAACAGTTGTTCGTAGGCAGGCGACAGGAGCTTTTCCTCGAGCAATCGTTTGGCATCCTGTTCGCTATGCGCGAAAAACTGCTGGTGGAATTCCACATCCGCGTGGTCAAAATTATAGGAAGAGCCTTCCTGCTCTGAGGCAAGATGCAGCTGGCCATAGCGGATTCCAGGGCCCCATTGCAATTGGTAGACATCTTGGGCGTTCTGGGCGTACATGGCAATGCGCTCCAAGCCATAGGTAATCTCGCATGAAATCGGATCCAGGTCGATTCCTCCGACTTGCTGAAAATAGGTGAACTGAGTGACCTCCAGACTATCCAGCCACACCTCCCAGCCCAGCCCCCAGGCACCCAATGTTGGGGATTCCCAGTCATCCTGGACGAAGCGAATATCATGGTCTTCCAGTTTCAAGCCACACCGTCGCAGGCTTTGCAGATAAAGTTCTTGGATATTCGCCGGGGAAGGTTTCAAGAGCACTTGATACTGGTAATAGCGCTGCATCCGCAGGGGATTATTTCCGTATCGGCCATCCGTGGGGCGGCGCGAGGGTTGGACATAGGCGATACGGGTGGAATTGGCTCCTAAGGCCCCAAAAAAGGTTGCGGGATGAAAAGTACCGGCACCCATCTCCATGTCATAGGGTTGGATGACGAGGCAGCCTTGTTTCTCCCAGAAGACATCGAGTGCACGAATCAATCGTTGGAATGTGATCATGCCTAAGCCAAATGATGTTTTGGGGCAAGGGGCGTGGGGCGTGCCCGCCCCGGCGATTGCAAAAGGCGGGCCGGGGGGGCGTGGGGCGTGGGAAGGATTTTCTCGCCCCCTGCCCCCTGCCCCCTAATCAGGCTTTTCAATGGTCGCTCCAGGCGCCAGCGGAGGAATTCATCCAACCGTTGTTGTAAGGCACACGCCAGGCTCTGCTCCATGGCAATTGGTTGCGCGGCATCAGATAAAGCCGCTAATGTCTCTAGCATGGAAGGGCTGGCCGGCTCAGCGTTGGGATCTTCGTGGAGACAACGGGGACAGATCAGTCCTCCTTGCCCAATACTCCAGAAACCAGACTGCTCAACGCGGCTGCCACAACCAATGCATTCGTTAAGCTGCGGCTGAAAGCCGACCAGACGCAACAGCCGTGCCACGAAGTGAACCCGAGTGGCGGTCAAATCCGCTCCTCCCAAAGCCAGGCGCTCTAAGGTTTGCTTCAGAAGGTAGTAAAGCTGCGGTTGTGGGTCACCAATAGGGGTGACGGCATCGGTCAATTCCGCGCAGAGCGCTGCCAGGCATGCCATCGATAGATCACGCTGTAGCTCCGCTAGTGGATTAAGCAGATCGCACTGGCTGATCAGGTGCAGTTGGCTGGAGTGGGTGTCGTAAAAAACGATCCGGTTAATCGTCAGGGATTCCATCATGCTGCGATAACGGTTAGGTACGGTGCGAATGCCTTTGACCAGCCCCTTCAGCTTCCCGAATTGGTCGGTCAGACAGGTCAAAGTAATGCTGGTTTCTCGAAAAGGATAGCGCCGCAATACAATCGCTTCAGCGGTGTGGATGCCCATTGCACAGCACTCAGCACACAGGGTAAGCACACAGCCTCCAGCACACAGCAAACAGAAAGAGTTCTTGTTTGTAATTGCTCTGTATGCTGATTGCTGGGTGCTGTGTGCTAGAGTTCATTCGCAGTGTTGTAGTAGTTGGTCTTCGAGGATGCGCATACGCCGTCTCTGTGCCGCCGTGCCATCCTCATAGCCAAGCCAGTGGAGTAAACCATGGGCCACATAGCGTGCCAGCTCCTCTGAGTAAGCAATGCGATGCCGCGCGGCGTAGCTTTTGGCGACGCTAGGACAAACAAAAATTTCTCCTACGACTGAGGTGCGGTGCGGCTTCTGATCATAACGAAAACTGAGCACATCCGTGATGCGGTTGTGCTGCAGAAAGCGCCGATTCAGCGACCTGATGGCAAAAGAGCCGATCATGACAATAGAAAGAGTCCCTGGTGTTCGGATCTTAAGATGTCGTATCGCTTTCTTAGCCAATTGGTTTAAACAGGCTCTGTCCACACGGGCCTCTTTTTGTGCATTGGTGATTCGGATCTTCATCGGTGATTATTGCGTTCATAGGCCTGGATGATGGCTTGTACCAGTTCGTGGCGGACGACATCTTGGCCGCTGAGCGTGACAAACTGAAGCCCTGGGATGTTGTTTAAAATCGTCTGCACCTGGATGAGCCCTGAAGGCTTATCATTGGGTAAATCCACTTGAGTGATATCACCCGTGATGACTGCTTTGGAGTCAAAGCCCAGCCGCGTCAAGAACATCTTCATTTGCTCACTGGTTGTGTTCTGCGCTTCATCCAGGATGATGAAGGAGTCGTTCAAAGTCCGCCCCCGCATGTAGGCAAGCGGAGCGACTTCAATGATGCCGCGGTCCAAGTAGCGCTGCACCATGTCGATTTCCATCATCTCATAGAGCGCATCATACAAAGGCCTCAGATAAGGATTGATTTTCTCCGATAAGTCTCCTGGCAGATACCCCAATTTCTCCCCTGCTTCGACGGCAGGGCGCGTCAGGATGATGCGTGAGACTTCGCCCTTTGTCAGATTTTCAACGGCCATGGCCATGGCCAAATAGGTCTTTCCGGTCCCCGCAGGGCCGATTCCAAAAACGATGTCATAAGAACGGATGGCATCCACGTAAGCCTTTTGCCCCGGTGTCCGCGGAATGACGAACCGGCGCTTGGAGGGGATTTCGATGCGGCTCTGATAGATTTGCCGGAATTGCATCAGCCGCGGATCTTGAAGAGCGCGCAGCCCGTACTCGACCGTTTCCTTATACAAAGGAGAGCCGGCACGCACGATCATGAGCAGGTCTTCGAACAGGCGCACCGCATTAGCTACTGCCGTTTCGGCTCCGCTGATGCGCAGCTCCTCCCCCCGAGAGACCACCGCTATGCCGAGCGTTTGCTCGATCTTGCGCAAATGGTGGTCATGCCGGCCGAAAAGAATCTGAGCTTCCTCGTTACTGTGGAGTTTGATGGTCTGTTCAG
>JACPAW010000068.1 GCA_016180605.1 Candidatus Omnitrophota bacterium
TATTTGAGAGTGTATAAATGAGTTTTGGGACATGGGTCATGGGACACATGAGCGATACGAAGCTTTTGGGACAGGGGCCATGAGACATGGGACAAAAAATCACGACATGTCCCATGACCCATGTCCCAAAACTCATTTATACACTCTCAAATAAGGCCTCAGGCGCTCTAGCAACTTTGGTCCGATTCCAGACACCCGCAATAAATCCTCAACGCGGTAAAACGGGCCATGCACATCACGCTCGGCGATAATGCGTGCCGCAAGCCGGGGACCCAAACCGGGAAGCCGCTCCAACTCTGCCGCGGAGGCAGCATTCAGGTTGATTTGGCGGGAAGCACTAAGCCGTTCATCCCAGGATTGCCCTACCGAAGCAGGGGGTGCCTGCACAATTTCCAAAGCTTGAGTTCTTCGTTGAAAGAACAAAAGCGTGCAGCCAGCAAGCAGGAAGAACCCGAGAATACCTAATGCCACACGTTCTTGACGTGTCCAATCCATCACAGCAACTCAACCTATCTGCAAGCACACAGCCATCAGTACCAGCACACAGCCACCAGCACACAGCACACAGCACACAGACAGAATTTCGGTTGTTTCTGTTTGCTGTGTGCTGATTGCTGTATGCTGATTTTTACACAACGATATTGACGAGGCGATTTGGCACCAGGATCATCTGTTTCACAGGCTGACCATCAAGGTATTTTTGCACTTGAGGGTCAGCCAATACGGCTTCCCGCACGGTTTTTTCTTCCACGTTGGCATCCACCGTAATACGCGAACGTACCTTGCCGTTAATTTGCACGACCAACTGAACCTGCGCTTGCTGGAGCACCGCTTCATCATAGGAAGGCCAGGGCTCATAGGCAAGGGATCGCGTGTGACCCAGTTTTTCCCACAATTCCTCAGATAAATGGGGAGCAAATGGAGACAGGAGCAGCACCAATGTTTCAAACGCTTCTCGCAAAACTTGAGGTTCAACCTGCACATCATACAAGGTATTGACGAATTCCATCATGGCAGAAATGGCCGTATTCAATCGTAGGCTTTCAATATCTTCGGTAACTCGTTTAACGGTCTCATGCTGCTTTCGCTTCAATAACTCCAGTTCCCTTGTACCTTGTACCTCGCCCCTCGCCCCTCGCCCCTCGCCCCTTTTCCCTTGCACCTGTTCTCCGAGCCTCCATATCCGATTCAGGAATCGGTCGATGCCCTCGATGCTACGCGTGCTCCAAGGCTTGACCGCTTCCAGAGGGCCAAGAAACATCTCGTAAAGCCGGAAGGCATCGGCTCCGTGGGATGCAATCACGCTATCGGGATTGACGACGTTGCCGCGTGATTTGGACATCTTCTCGTTGTCTTCGCCCAAAATCAATCCTTGGTTGACCAATTTCAAAAACGGCTCTGGGGTACTCACGAGCTTCAAATCAAAGAGCACTTTGTGCCAAAAACGCGCATAGAGAAGATGCAACACCGCATGCTCTGCCCCTCCGATATAAAGATCCACCGGCATCCAATAGCGCTCTTTTTCCAAATCCCACGCCTGCTTTTCATTCTGGGGATCCAGATAGCGCAGGTAATACCAGCAGGAACCCGCCCACTGGGGCATGGTGTTCGTTTCCCTCAACGCATCCTTCCCGCATTTAGGACAAGTCGTTTGAACCCACCCCAATGCTTTGGCTAAAGGCGGCTCTGCCGTTTTGGTAGGGCGAAAGTCTGCCATCTCCGGAAGCGTCAGCGGCAGGACGGACTCTGGCAAAGGGATACTTCCGCAGTATTTACAATGCACGATGGGAATCGGCTCGCCCCAATAACGCTGCCGGGAAAAAAGCCAGTCCCGCAGCTTGAAGTTCACCGAAGGCTCTGCCATGCTTTGTGTCTTAAGCCACTCCACAATTTTATTTTTGGCTTCATCACTGGGAAGGCCGCTAAACACTCCGGAATCCTGCATGCGTCCAGACTTCGTGAAGGCCTCGGTCATTCCTACGATTTCGAGAGGACGGTCTTCCGGCACGATCACCAAGCGCACATCCAACCCGAAAGAGAGGGCAAATTCCAGATCGCGTTGATCGTGTGCGGGTACTGCCATGATGGCACCGGTGCCATAGCTAGCCAAAACATAATCGGCAATCCAAATGGGAATGCGCTCTTGATTGACGGGGTTCACCGCGTAAGCTCCGGTAAATACACCCGTTTTTTCCTTTATCAGCTGGGTGCGCTCCAGTTCGCTCTTGCCGGCGGCTGTTTGGCGATACTGCTCTACGATTGCTTGGCGACTTTCCGAAGTCACGTAGGGTACCAGTGGATGCTCCGGTGCCAATACTAAATAAGTCGCCCCAAATAAAGTATCCGGCCGCGTGGTATAGATCTTAAGCTCTACACAGCCACCGTGAAGACGCAGATGCGTGCCATCCAACTGCGAAGAGGGCAGATCTTTTGGTTGCTTCGCAAGAGCAAACCACACATCGGCTCCTTCGCTTTTCCCGATCCAGTGGCGCTGCATTTCCTTGATATGTTCCGGCCAGTCCAGCAAGTCCAAATCGGTAAGCAGCCGCTCGGCGTAGGCTGTGATTTTAAGCATCCATTGGCGCATCGGCCTGCGCTCAACGGGATGATTCTTGCGTTCGCAGCGGCCCTCCACGACCTCTTCATTGGCAAGGACCACCCCGCATTCTGCGCACCACCAGACCGGGGCTTGCGCCACATAGGCCAAGCCCTTCTCAAAGAGCTTCAAGAAAATCCACTGCGTCCATTTGACATAAGAAGGGTCGGTCGTATTGATTTCCCGCTGCCAATCGTAAGAAAAGCCAAGACGCTGGATTTGCTTGCGGAACGTCTCGATGTTCTTGCGCGTGGTGATGGCAGGATGTGTTCCCGTATCGATAGCGTATTGCTCGGCGGGAAGCCCGAAGGCGTCCCACCCGATGGGGTGCAATACGTTGCAGCCGCGCATCCTCTTGTAGCGCGCAAAGATGTCGGTTGCGGTATAGCCTTCCGGATGGCCGACATGCAAGCCGGCCCCGGAAGGATACGGGAACATATCCAGGATGTAACACTTAGGTTTTTGGGAGCCATCCTGCGCGCGGAAAAGCTTCTCGGCTTCCCAGCGCTCTTGCCACTTTAGCTCAATAGTCCGATAGGGATAGGATGCGGTCATAAAATGAGTTGGGCTCATCAGCAATCAACTCGTCAGCGGTATGTATAACACCTTTTACTTACTGACGAGCAGACGAGCTTACTGCTGGAGACAGTATGTTTTATTGTGCAGTTTTTGCATCCGCATAAAACCGAATCGTTGCGGCCACGGATACAAAAGTCGTCAACAACAAAACCACCATCAACAAAGCACTGCTGAAGATCAGAACTGCCAGGACCCCCATGCCTCCTGAGATCACTAACAATTCTAACACGCGCATCAATACGACAACTCCCAGCAGAATAAGCCCCAAAATCGCCTGCAATCCCAGCGTCTTCCACCATCTGCCGCGTGTCGCCCGGTAACTGGCTTTCAGTCCAGCCACGGGGCCCACGCGATCCATGACTACCGCAATGAACCAAAAGCTAAATCGGACACCAATCCACACCAATCCGACGAATAGCACCAACGCAAAAAACAACCCTACAAGACCCATCAAGGCCTTCGGAATGACCGCCGCCAGAACGGATAAGCCAATCAACAGCAACACTCCAGAGAGAACGACCCCTATCCAGAGCAGCGTAGATAAAAGAAGGCTCCCCAGAAGCCGCAAAAAACCCTGTGAGGCACTCTTCCAGTAGTCACTCAAGGAAGCGCGCCCTTGCATCACCGCAGCACTCAGAAAGCCTATCTGTCCGGCAATCAGCCATGCCATAACCAACAGAGTGATCACCGAGATCAATAAAAGGGCAGGCCAAGCTTTCGAAACCCACTCTTCCATTAAGCGGTCCAGCTCTTCATCGGAAGCCGGTTCCGGTTGGATCGGGGTTTGCAAAGCAAGGGGTTCTGTTGCTTGCATTTGTTCGTAGAGGGACGGGGGCTCTTGGGTTGCCTCCTCGCTGGCATCGGACTCAAGAGGGATTTCTGGAGTTTCCGCAGGCTGCGGAAGGATCTCTTTCGTTTCCAGAAGCTCTTCCTCAGCAACCGTTTCCTCCAACGCTCTATCAGCAACAGCGGGTGTCGTTGCCACGGGAGCGGGTGTTGCGGTCGTAAGCTCCACTGCTGGGCGCGCCATGAACAATTCGCCTGGAATTCCCGTTGCCAAAAGAACCAGCCAGGTACCGGTGGTCAGCAGAATCCAGACCCCGGCGAAAACCCCGATAGCAGCCCAACTGCTCCAAGCGGCGCGAAAACCGCTCCCAACGGAACGCCCGATGGCTGGCTCCATGTGCGATGTTCCTCCTTTTGCTGTAGGCGATATCCTCATTTGACGGGTCCTGCCGCTTCGCCACCCCATATATCCTCGCCGCGTCGGACTATCGCCGCCGTCGGCTGCGGTATATGGGGGCCCCAGCGAAGCGTCACCCCTCAAATGAGGATATCGCCACTTTATTCTTTTACCTAAGAGACGGCGGAGAGGCGCTTAGTCCAACCGACTGCTTCTCTAGAAACTGCCTGACGGAACTGGGCATCCTTGCCCAAACGAGGCCATACCTTTTGCCATGTAGAAACGGCAGCAGAGACCTGGGTTAAAAAGTCATGCAACGGTCCAGGCCTAGAATCCGACAGGGCTTCTCCACAGCCGGCTAAAACCGCATCCAAGCGCTTGACGAACCGTGCCTCCGGCTCAGAGCATTCAATAGCCGATGCCACCGCGTTCAACTCATCCAGGACAGAAGTTAAGGCGGACATGGCATTGATTATGTATGACTTAAGACACGACGGGAAGGTCTTGCAATCAAAGAATGCACCATGGCAAGATTACGCGGGTCATCGGCCTCAGTCAACTTCGGCGTTTCCAGAATAAAGGGGACACCGCGCAGATCCGGGTGGTTGACGATCCGCTTGAAAGCAGCGGTACCGATGTGGCCTTCGCCGATGTGCCAGTGGCGGTCCACCTTCGAACCGAAGGGTACTTTTGAATCATTCAGGTGCACCAAGCGCAGATGTTTTAATCCGATAATGCGGTCGAAGTCCTGAAGGGTCGCCTCTAACCCTTCTTCCGTATGGATCGAATAACCCGCAGCGAAGAGATGCGCTGTGTCCAGGCAGAACCCGACCCGGTTTTTTGCTTTCACACGGTTGCGAATCGATGCCAACTGTTCAAAGCGGTGCCCCAGACCTTGGCCGGAACCCGCGGTGTTTTCCAGCAATATCATCAGCGGCGATTTCGGCAAAAAATCCAAAGTGCGACCCATGGCCTTTGCCACTTGCTCTACCCCCACTTCTTCCCCTGCGTCTTTGGAAGTACCCACATGGGTGACAAGATACTGGGCATTGAGGAGGGTACAGCGCTGGTATTCTTCTTGATAGAGACGGACCGACCCATTCCAGACCGACTCTTGCGCCGATGCCAGGTTGATGATGTAAGGGCTATGAACGGCAAGCGGTTCAATGCCGAGGGATCTGCGTTCGCGATCAAAATTTTGCACCAGATCCGCCGATAACGGAGTTGCTTTGCCGCTGCGCGGGCTGCGACTGAATATCTGCATAGCCGTACATTCAAGCCGCCGTGCGCGCCCGATGGCTTCCTGCAATCCTCCTGCGATGGAAACATGCACCCCTAATCTCATGTGTTTGAGTGACCTATATTATCATGGGCCACTCGCTCGAACAACCGTAAGCCGGTCCTGGCGGCATCCTCACCATCAAATGAGGACAGTGCCACAGTTTCGGTCGTGTCTCAGTTTGGTGGGTGACACTTCGCTGGGGCTCCCATTCGCCCGCAGCCGACGACGCCGATAGTGCGGCGCGGCGAGGACGTGTGGGATGGTGCTGTGGCAGGACCCATCAAATTAGGACACCATCACAGTTTCACCTTCGTTGACACCTCTTGTTCGACGGTGCTATATTGATAGATTCTTGGGGCAGTAGCTCAGTTGGGAGAGCGCCTGGATGGCATCCAGGAGGCCACGGGTTCGACCCCCGTCTGCTCCAGCTCATTTTTCGGCAAGCCGAAAAATGAGCAGAGCATTCGAAATTAGATATTGGAAATTAGGAAAAATTCGAATGCGATCTAATGTTCCAATATCCAATTTTAGCGGTGAGCATCATGCTTCCTAAACGAATCCTATTCGAAATCGGGTTGGTTTTGTCTCTAGGCCTTGCCCCTAAGCAGGCCCAAGCAGCCCATGTCAACGTCATCGAGCTGGATAACCGCATCATCAGTCCGGTCACCCAACAATATATCGCCGGGGCCATAGAAACTTCCGAGCAACGAGCTGGATAACCGCATCATCAGTCCGGTCACCCAACAATATATCGCCGGGGCCATAGAAACTTCCGAGCAAGACGGAGCGGTTTGCCTGGTCATTCTGATGGATACGCCAGGAGGCCTGTTGGAATCAACCCGGGCCATCGTCAAGCAGATCATGAACGCAAAGGTGCCCATTGCGGTCTATGTCGCCCCCTCTGGATCCCGTGCCGGGTCAGCCGGCGTCTTCATCACCCTCGCCGCCCACGTTGCCGCCATGGCCCCCTCGACGAACATCGGAGCAGCACACCCCGTAGCGGTAGGAGACGGTGGCGGGCCAGCTAAAAAACTGATACGCCGCATCAAAAGAGTGATGAAAGATGACGAATCTTCCTCCGGCCGAAAACGCCGAATCGATTCCAAGAAAGACTTAGAGGAGGAGTCCGCAGAGGAAGAAATCGTCGAGGAGATCTCCTCCGATCCCATGGCCGATAAGATCATGAACGACACCGTAGCCTGGGTGACGACCATCGCCAAATCCCGGAATCGCAACGTCGAATGGGCCAAAAAAGCCGTGACGGAGAGTTTCTCCGTAACGGAAGAAGAAGCGCTCAAAGAGCACATCATCGACATGATTGCCGCTGACCTTAAAGATCTTCTTTCCCAAATGGAAGGACGCACCGTGGATTTAGCGGGGATTCCAACGCAACTGCACACCGCAGAGGCCGATATTGTTTCCCTGCCCATGTCCCGAAGGCAAGAATTCCTGGCCACCATCACCAATCCCAACATTGCCTATCTTCTAATGATGCTCGGAACGCTCGGGCTGATCTTCGAATTCACGCACCCAGGGGTCGGATTCCCTGGAATCGCAGGACTGATCTGTTTGCTCTTGGCTCTTTATGCTTTTCAGGCCTTGCCGGTTAATTATGCCGCCATCGCTTTGATTCTATTGGGCCTGACGTTGCTCATTGCGGAAATCAAAATCATCAGCTACGGGCTGCTCACCATAGGCGGGGTCATTTCCCTGACTTTAGGAAGCCTGATGCTGTTTGAGTCCCCAGACCCGAGCATCCGCGTTTCGCTGCGATTCATTCTTCCGAGCGTCATCACGCTCAGCGCGATCGTGCTGTTCATCGTTCAGCGGGTATGGAAGGCGCAACGGCAGCGCGTGACGACCGGTGCGGAGGGACTCATCGGAGAGATCGGGATCGCGGAAACGGATCTAAACTTAGAGGGCAAGGTATTGGTCATGGGAGAGCTCTGGGACGCAACCAGCACGCAATCCATCCCGCGCGGCAAGAAGGTCCGCATCCGACAAGTCGATCGATTGCATCTTCTTGTAGAACCGCTTTAAGGAAAAGGGGGCGACGATGCTTCTAGGCATGAGTTGGCTGCTGATTCCGCTGATTTTGGTCGTGTTGTGGGCAATGAACTGTATCAAGGTCATCCAGGATTACGAGCGGGGAGTCGTATACCGGCTGGGCGTGCTGCAAACCCCACCGCGCGGAAGAGGGCTGCAGTTCATCATCTGGCCGATCGACCGGATGCAGCGGGTCGACCTGCGGACCGTCACGCTGGATGTCCCTCCGCAGGATGTCATCACGAAGGACAATGTATCGATCAAGGTCAACGCCGTCGTGTATTTCCGCGTGATGGACCCCAACCTGGCGATCAACGCCGTCCAGGACTTCTTATTCGCCAGCTCCCAGATGGCGCAGACAACCTTGCGCAGCGTACTGGGTCAAGTAGAGCTCGATGAGCTGCTCGCACATCGTGATACGCTCAACCAGCAGCTGCAGACGATCATCGACAAGCAAACCGATCCGTGGGGTATCAAGGTTTCCGCGGTCGAAATCAAGCACGTGGACTTGCCGGAGGAGATGCGCCGGGCCATGGCCCGACAGGCGGAAGCCGAACGGATCCGCCGGGCGAAGATCATCGGAGCGGAAGCGGAATTCCAATCGGCGCAAAAGCTGGTGGAAGCAGCCCAGATGATGGAGGTCCACCCCATGGCCTTGCAGATGCGCTATCTCCAAACGCTAGCGGAGATCGCCACCGAGAAGAATTCGACGACGATCTTCCCGATCCCCATCGACCTCATTAAACCCTTCCTCGATCGCAAAACAGGTTAGCGTGTTATCGCGTTAACGCGTGCACGCGTTAACGCGCAAACGTTTTTTGATTTGTCGCCGAGGTGGCGGAACTGGTAGACGCACGGGTCTCAAAAACCCGCGATCGCAAGATCATGTGGGTTCGATTCCCACCC
>JACPAW010000069.1 GCA_016180605.1 Candidatus Omnitrophota bacterium
GGAAGAAAATATCATAAAGGTCCTTTGTTTTCTGTCTGCCTCCTGCGAGTGCTTGTCCCGTTGCTGATTCACCGGCTTTCCAACCAATGACAGCTAATATTTTCCGGTAATAAATATCCTCTATGGAAGCAATTCCGTTCTTCTGTCTAGGCTGTAGAACGTTCACATAATCACTGACAAAATCAACTTTCAAAGGGGAATCCTGTGCCACTTGAAACTCGTAGGTTGCCATCGGCACGTACTTCTTGCGTTTCTCCTCTTTCACGAGGTCATATTTAAAATGAGTCTGCTTTCCGATAAAGGCAGCTATTTCTCGGTGCAGCTTGGGTGAATAGGATTGTGTGAAAAAGTCTAAGTCCTCTGAAATCCGATGGTGATGGAGCAAGCTAATGGCTGTTCCCCCCACAAGATAAACTTGCGGATAGTTTTTTGCCACCAGATCTAAAATTCTTTTTTGCACTCTCTTTAACGCGTCTTTTTTCATTTATTACTAGCTCCAAGTAGTAATATATCACATTTTAGCCAAAATTATCAAATAAACTAGTTATAAGTAGTATTCAAACTCTAGTTGAGGCGTGGATTGGGATGGGTGCTGGAAGGTGGAAGGCTTCGGAGGTTCCTCATCCTGGTTGAATCCAAGACGCGAAGTCCAAAGCTGCCACTGCTTGTCGATAAACTGCCAATACTGACCTTCTCCATGATGGCGATGTCCAAACCGGGAATCGTAGAGTCTGCCTTGCCTGGTTTCGCGGATGCGGTGTTCCACCCGTGCCACCCGAAGCGGCAAACTCTCCTGCAATCGCTGAAAGAACACAGCCTTCACACTTCCTGGAAGACGCAGAAGCGTTTTAAACGCAAAGGAAGCACCCGAGCGCTTCGCTTCTTTTAACAACCCAGGGACATCGGAGTCATTCAATCCTGGAATGATGGGGGCTACCCCGATACCGACGGGTACTCCCGCGTCTGCTAAAATTCGCATTGTTTCGAACCGGCGATGGACGGTAGGAGCCCCAGGTTCCATGGCTCGTGCAATTGGCTCATCCAGAAAAGGGATGCTCAGGCTGACACTGGTGTTAGCTTCTTTTGCCAACTGAGCCAGCAACGGCGCGTCTCGTCTGATCAGAGCGGATTTGGTGATCACATGCACGGGATTTCGAAAAGCCAGGCAGACTTCCAGGCAGCCGCGTGTTAGATTCCATGCCGCTTCAAGCGGCTGGTAGCAATCCGTCACGCCAGAAAACACGATGGACTCACCGCGCCAGGAGGAATGCCGAAACGCCTTTTCCAATAATTGCGGTGCTTTTGGTTTGACGAAGATTTTCCGTTCGAAATCCGTTCCGGCGCCAAATCCGAAGTATTCATGGGTAGGCCTGGCGTAGCAGTTATGGCTCACGATTCCGTTCGCAATGAAGTCGCCAGTACCAGTGGTAATATCGAATAACGGAAGATCGAGGCCAAGCGGTTTCACATCAACGACCTTCAAGCGTGCGTTATGCTTCAGCGCCTGTCCTTCGATGTCTCGCTTGCGGCTAATCGCCGGATCCGTGTGGTGGAAAAATCGAAGCGCTTCGCGCAGGCCGCCGCGCAAGCGGATATGTTGGACCGAGCGCCCGTTCTTGGCATCCATTGTGCAATCGAACGCGAAACGACGAAGCGAAGACTCCGTGCAATCAATAATCCGTGAATCAGTGTTTGAAATCCGAAGAATGCCTTGACTATAGCTTCCCTCTGCGTCAAAGATGCCCGCGAGAAATCCTATGGACCACGCGGCACTCGGCGCAGGAGGCCACGCGATCAATTCACGGACTCGCTCGACTCTGGTTTGAGCATGCGTGCGAATGGCTCGCATCGGTTTCCGACTGGCATGATTGAAAGCACATTCTTCGGTTGCGACATCGAAATCGGCCAGGTATCGGCGAGCCCGCTGCAGCGCTTCGAGATCAGTCAAGGCCAGGCGGAAGTGGTGCTGAATATCCGTTGTCCGTCGACGACCGTCGTAGCGGTATGTGCCAAGCATTCCATCACCATGAATCAAGCCCGACAGGTATCCCCGCCGATATTCAGCATTGTGGGGTGGTGATTCCGCGAAGCGACCTACCCCCATCAGTTTCACGTTACGCGTCAGGTGCGGTCGGCGTGCGCGGCCCCACTCGGATCCGATCACATACTTCCAGCCCCGGTTGGTCAGGAATTGATGATCCATGCTTGCCACAAGCTCTGTCCCATCTTCGAGGAGGATGCGATACGCTGGTTTTATTGTCGACCAATGCGCTAGTACGCGCGTTCGCACATACCGGCGATAGTCGCCACGTTGAATAGTGCCGTAAATCTCATCCCCAACCTTGAGATCGGCGAGGGCGCGTATGCGACCGTCGGACATGAGGATCGGCGTTTCTCCCTGCAGACAATAGGCGCATGCATGAAAACATCCACGGTAGGGATTAACACTCCAGCGGAATCCGATATCCGGACTGTCATTTTTAGAAAGAATGCTTTTGGACTGATCTTCGTATACCTCCAACTTCGCAAGAGGGGGCTCTTCCAAAAATTGGCGGTGTTCTGTCAGGTAGGGGTTTGGCGGATTCCAAATGCGTTTAGGGACCATGGCTGCAATATAGTAGATATTTGTCTAGTTGTAAAGGAATGAATTGAGAGGTGCGTAAACGCGTTAGCGCGTGATCGCGTTAACGCCTTCACACGCAAACGCGCTCACGCGTAAACGGGCTATCGCCAAACGGAGTCAAACAGCGCACAGCCACAGAGGGATTGACAACGAAAGATGCTTTGCTATACTTATGGGATACTTGTAGCGATCGTAAAGGAGGTGAATCGTACATGAAGTGTGGTTTTATCAGATTCACTTTAGGGGCACTCTTCGCCTGCGGCCTGAGTGCGTCGTTGGTTTCCGCGCAAGAGGCTGCAAGAACGCTTCCCACGCTGCTGATCAAGGGAGAAGTCGTCTCGTTAGACAATGCCGATCCTGCCGCTGTGCTTTTGAAGGTAAAGGATCGATATGGGTTTGAGACTCCGATCTATCTCTCTGGAAGCACCAAAGTTACTCAAGGGGATGCTGCGGTAGACGCATCCAGCCTAACGACAGGTACGGCCGTTGAGGTCGAGTACAACTTCGACGTCAATACCGCAAAGCGACACGCCGTTTCCGTAAAAGCAATAGGTGCCGCTTCAGCCACAACGCCGGCAATGTCCGAAGCCATTCCTCCTGCCTCTGTGGATTCAGTGATGGTTGAACCGATGACTTCTGAGGAAATTCCAACAGAAGAACCTATCGAGCCGGTTCCTTCTGAGATGCCATCAGAACAACAGACAGCACCGTAATCGAAGTGTTGTGTTTGTGAGTATGTAGACGAGAGCGATTGAGCACGGCGGCCCTAAGGGTCGCCGTGTTGTGTTCATGCCCACCCCTTATTCGACTCAACGCATAAAAGACCGGCACCCGACACCCACTCACCATAGCTTTCCCACGCGCGATCGCAAAGCGATACGGGGCTCGCTAGTCTGGTGGCTTCGCTTTCTGGGAGTGGTGGCTTTCGTCGTCGTCCTCTTGCGCCTTCCTCAATCTGCGGAAGTCCAGCTTTCCCACATTGATTTGCGCTGGCTTGGCTTTGCCATGATCTTGACGATCTTTCAGCTATTGCTTGAGTCAACCGTCTGGCAGTGGCTGCTCTCCACACAGCGCGCGCGACATCCTTACCCGAAGACTCTTCTGGCCTATCTGGCAAGCCATTATCTGGGTCTTGTCACACCCGGCCATGTCGGAGAGTTTTTGGCGGCAGGATACGTTTCTTCAGAGACCGGGTTGACCGTAGGCTACAGCCTTTCGAGTGTGGTGATGAAGAAAGTCCTGGCTTGGACGACGATCATCGGTTTTGGCATCTGGAGCTTGCAGCTTCTCGCAGAGTATCCTTTAATTCAAGGGGTTCGGTGGGCTCTTTTGGCGAGTTTGTTGGTTTTGCTGGTCCTGTCGGTAGGGATTACCGTCTGGGTGCTTTCCTTGCGGCGATTGGCCAAGCGCTGGCAGAAGCTCTCCCCCTGGCAAGTGGACATGACCGAATTCTGGGCAGGCATGCGCCAGCTTCGCTCTTGGCGGTTGGTGGTACCTCTTTCCATTTCTGCGCTTAGTTTTTCTTTGCTTTTCCTGCAACTGGATTCGATTCTGCATGCGCTGGGAATTGCGCTTCCATTTTTATTGGTCGCCAAGATCGTCGCCTTCAGCCGGATCGCAGCAAGAATCGTACCGATTTCCGTCGTGGGCTTTGGTTCAAAGGATGCTGCCGTCATCGGTCTTCTTCATCAGCAGGGAATTGACCCGGCAATTGGCTTGACGGCAACTTTGCTGATGCTGGTATGTTCGTACCTCATTACGCTGCTTCTTAGCGGATTATGCTGGTGGATTAAGCCGCTTGTCATCCGACGCTCCACTCGTTCTGTGCGGTAGATGCCGCAGGCCCCTTCGATTTACTTCAAGCAGCTTTTGCTGGGTCCCATGCAGAACTTCATTTATCTCATCGGAGACCCACAGAGCCGCAAGGCCGCTGTCGTAGACCCTGGCTGGGAAGTGCCGCATATTTTAGAGACGCTCAAGAATGATGGCTACCAGCTTGCCGATATCTTTGTGACCCATCATCATTTTGATCACGTCATGGGACTGGAAGAATTGCTCAAAGCAGTGGATGTTCCCGTGCATGTGCACCGTGAGGATGCGCCCATGCTTAAGGTGCAGCCTTCCAGCATTAAACCGATAAGCGGGGGAGAGAACCTTACGGTGGGCAAGGTTCCCATTCATTTGCTTCACACCCCTGGCCATACGCCGGGTTCCCAATGCCTATTAGTAGAAGGGCGCGTGCTATCGGGGGACACGTTATTCATCGGCTCTTGCGGCAGGTGCGATCTTCCAGGCGGCAATCCCAAGGCACTCTACGAGAGCCTATCCAAGCGGCTTAAGGCTCTCGATGATGCGACGATCGTCTGTCCTGGCCACCATTACGCCTCGGAACCGACGCGCGCGTTGGGCGAAGAAAAGCGCGACAACCCATTCTTGGCAGCCCCTACGGTTGCGGATTTTCTAAGGCTGGTGGGATTCTGATGCCCGCGACTCTTCCTCAAACTTGCTCAACTGCCTTAAAGGAGTGGGCAACCGTTGTGGAAGCCATGCGCCGCGGAGAGCAAATCCTGCTCATCCGCAAAGGGGGTTTGATTGAGCCAGGGAGCGGATTTGAGCTTCTATCCGATTCTTTTGTCCTTTATCCGACCTTCGAGCATCAGGCGGTTGCGTTTTTAAGAACCTCGAACCTGCGCTATTTTGATGAAGCCGTGGCTAAGAAGCCTCCTGCCGGAAGCATTGCTTTCGATACCGTGGCTGTTTCAGTGACTTCGATGGCTACACGGGATTCCGGAATCATCCAGCGCTTAAGCGATTTTCATATCTATAATGAGGCTTTTCTCAGCCAGCGGTTGAAATGGCAGCCGGAACAACCCCTGGTAGTGGTCGTCGTCCGTGCTTTTCGATTGCCTCAACCGTATCAGATTCCGGTCGTACCGGACTATGCCGGCTGCAAATCTTGGGTGCAACTTCAGAATCCGGTTTCCTTGGAAGGATGCACGCCGGTGTTGGCGGAAGAAGCGTTTCAGGAAAAGCTTGCGGCTGTAGCTAAAATTTCGTAATGCCCACCTCATCCCGTCGTGGCCTCGTCGTTGTTTATACCGGTGAAGGAAAAGGAAAAACCACCGCGGCGTTAGGCATGGCGCTGCGCGCGCTGGGGCATGGCTGGCGGATTTTAGTGATCCAGTTTTTCAAAGGCGACTGGCCGGTTGTTTTTGGTGAGTTGGAGATGGCCAAGCAGTTGGAATCACGGTTTGAGGTGCTTCAGCTAGGGAAGGGGTTTGTGGGGCATATGGGCGACCGCAAACCGCTTGAGGAGCATCGCCAGGCCGCACAAGATGCCTTACGTACGGCGCGCGAGAAAATCCAATCCGGCCTATACGATTTAATCATCCTCGATGAAATCCTCTACGCCGTCGATTATGCCGGAGTGCGGCTCATCCAACTTGAAGATGTTTTAGGCCTGGTGGATGCCAAGCCGCCTGCTTTGCATTTGGTTTTAACCGGAAGAAACGCCCCTGCGCTTTTGATTGAGCGGGCCGATTTGGTTACGGAAATGCGCGAGATTAAGCATCCTTGGCAAAAAAAGATTCCTGCACAAGTGGGGATAGACTATTAAAACAGAAGTTAGAAGTTAGAAGTTAGAAGTTAGAAGTTAGAGGTTAGAGGTTAGAATTGAAAGCTCCAGCCAGGACGGTAACAGTCGCACGCTGCTGGAAGGGCCTGATCGGGCTCCTAGCAGGGCGATGCTGAAAGCAACGGGTCTTACGGATGAGGATCTTTCCCGTCCATTGATTGCGATTGCCAACACGTGGACCGAGGTCATGCCCTGTAACTTTCATCTGCGCCGTCTGGCAGAGCGCGTCAAGGAAGGGGTGCGTGCCGCAGGGGGAACACCCATCGAGTTCAATACGATCGCGGTTTCCGATGGAGTGGCCATGGGTACCGAGGGAATGAAAGCATCGCTCATCAGCCGCGAGGTGGTGGCCGATTCGATCGAGTTGGTCGTCCGAGGACATTTGTTTGACGCGGTCGTTGCTCTCTCTGGCTGCGACAAGACCATTCCCGGAACCGTCATGGCGCTTTTGCGCCTGAATCTGCCCTCGCTTATGCTTTATGGAGGATCGATTGCAGCAGGAGTGTTCCGTGGCCGCGATGTGACCATCCAAGATGTATTCGAGGCGGTGGGCTCCTGTGCTGCGGGCCGCATGAGCGAGAAAGATCTGCACGAGCTGGAAGACCACGCTTGTCCAGGGCCGGGGGCCTGCGGTGGCCAATTTACCGCCAACACCATGGCCATGGCGATTGAGGCTTTGGGTCTTTCTATAATGGGCAGTGCGAGTGTGCCGGCAATGGATGCGCGCAAAGATGAAGTCGCGATCGAGGCAGGCAAGCAAGTCATGGATCTGTTGCGGCGCAACCTTCGTCCACGGCAGATTGTCACGCGCCAAGCTTTGGAAAACGCCATTGCCACGGGCGCAGCCACCGGAGGCTCGACCAATAGTGTTTTGCATCTTCTTGCCATTGCCAAAGAAGCGGGTGTCAAATTATCCATTGATGATTTTGACCGCATCAGCCGAAAGACCCCGTTATTGGCGGATTTAAAACCTTGGGGGAAGTACGTCGCGGTTGATTTGTATCGAGCCGGAGGAGTTCCGTTAATCGTCAAACGACTCCTTGAAGCCAAGCGTTTGCATGGCCGTGCCCTTACCGTAACGGGAAAAACAATCGCTGAAGAAGCGCAAATGGCCACGGAAACGGCTGGGCAACAAGTAGTCCGGCCATTAGCGCAACCTTTAAGCCCCACGGGTGGTCTTGTGATTCTTAAAGGCAACTTGGCACCAGAGGGTTGTGTAGCCAAAATTACCGGGCATGAACCGTTAAGGCATCGAGGTCCAGCGCGCGTATTCGATTCCGAGGAAGATGCTTTTGCCGCAATACAGAAGCGGCAGATCAAAAATGGGGACGTGGTGGTCATTCGCTATGAAGGTCCTAAAGGCGGGCCGGGGATGCGGGAAATGCTGGCCGTTACCGCAGCGCTCGTAGGACAAGGATTGGGTTCATCGATTGCGCTGTTGACGGATGGCAGATTTTCCGGGGCAACCCGCGGGCTGATGGCAGGCCATGTCGCACCGGAGGCTGCTGTCGGAGGACCGATTGCGCTTTTGCGCAATGGAGATCTTGTGGCCTTTGACGTGAAGCGCCGCCGACTTGATGCGGAGTTATCGGCTGCGGAATGGACGCGTCGCTATGCTCGATGGAAGCCGCCTCAAGCCCGATACGTGGCGGGAGTCATGGCGAAATACGCGCAATCCGTCAGCTCTGCCTCCGAAGGTGCAGTTACCGGTTTCCCTATTGCACTTACTGGGCCAAAACGAGCAAGAAAATCACCTCCATTGACTCGTTCGCGAGTAATTTCTGACTTCTGACTTCTGACTTCTGACTTCTGACTTCTGAATTCTGAATTCTGA